>NZ_CAWQOY010000147.1:0-33110 GCF_963896525.1 Nodularia sp. LEGE 04288 | reverse complement strand
GTGTTATGACACAAAAGAGAATTTCCCGACTTGTGTGTACACCGTAGCCTTGCAGGGGAGAGGTTTGGACAGGGGTCTATCTACTACTTCTCTCAATATACAAGTTTGGGTTAAGCGCAGCGCAACCGAACAAAGCAAACTAAATTTTGGGTCACTTTGGGTTTCGTTCCTTGCTCCGCAACGCTGATGAGAACAACTCAACCTATATTTACTCTCCAAAACCCTTATTTTTGGGACTTTATGGAGGATTTGACTGCTTGAAACTGGAACCAAAAAAAAATTTTTGCTGGGGGTGATATGAAATTGATCGAGTGTGGGTAAGTTATATCTAGAACGGGAAAACAGTTTACATCACAGGGAAACTACTTATTATGAAAACCGAATTAAAAGCTAAGTTCCTCCAACACATCCTCAACAAAAAGAAAGACGAATCAGGTTTTACCCTGATTGAATTGTTGGTTGTTATCATCATCATCGGTATTCTGTCCGCTATTGCTCTGCCTTCCTTCTTGAACCAAGCCAACAAAGCCAAGCAGTCCGAAGCTAAAACCTACGTTGGTGCTTTGAACAAAGGTCAGCAAGCTTTCTTTACTGAAAAGAGTACATTTGGTACAGCCGCGAATTTACTAGGTATTGGTATTAATACATCAACAGTTAACTACGACTACGAATCAACTGGTGGTTTGACACGTGCTGATAGCACTGGTGACAGTAAAGTTGCAGTACTCAGAAGCTACTCGGGTGCGGTACAGATACAAGGCGTTGGTGGTGGTAGCAATGATGTCACCAGTGTAGCCATTCTTTGCGAAAATGATGTTCCTGGCGCTGTTCCTGGTATCGCACCAACAAGTGGTACTCAATGTGGTGCAGCTTCTACCCAAGTTGGTGGTTAGTTAGCATAGTTTAACTTAACTTTCTTAAAACAAATTTAGTAATATAGTAAAGGCACGATTTATCGTGCCTTTACTATTAAGATATCATCCATGACACAGAGAAAAAAGCAAATGATTAATCAGTCTGTGCAAGATCAAGAAGGCTACCAGTACATCATCCAAGGAGATTATCACAAAGCAGCCAGCTACTATGAACAAGCTATTGAAGCTGAACCAGAAGTCAGGGTTAATTACTGGTATTTGGGATTATGTTTGCTCTTACAAGGTGAAGAGGAAGAAGCTCCCCTTACCTGGTTTTTAGCAATGGGTGAAACAGATGATGACCAACAAATTGACCAGTGGACATCGGAACTAAGTCAAGTATTGGAGTCAGAAGCAGAACGCCAAGAAGAATTAGACGACAAACAATTAGCTTGGACAATTCGCCAACATCTGAGAACCATCAACCCCACAGATGTTAATAATTTATTGTCTAGTGTTCATTTAGCAATGCAATTAAAAATATTAGACGATGAATATTTAGATGAGTTAAATATTATTGAAATTCTCGAATCAGTTTCTGATTATAACCTGATTAACTCTAATTTAGTTGTAAAAGTAACCCAAGAAATTCTAGAATTTCCACCTCTAGAAAATTATAGTTTAGATTTAATTAAAATCTTCACCAATATCATCAAAACTCAAGGGCAGAATATAAATCAGTTTATTTATACTATGATATCTGGCTCTGTGAAGCTCATGAGCTTTTTCACAAAACACAGTTATGCAGCCAAAATTCTCGATGCTTTGTTACTAATCGCTCCTGAAGAACCAGAGATCCTGATCCCACTAAGTACAGCATACCAAAATTCACATCAACATATTGAAGGAATTAATACTGCAAAAAAGTTGATTTTATGTTCCGAAAGCTTACCGCAAAAAATATTTGCTAATCATGTATTAATCAGAGCATTAATGACTTCTACCGGGTATTGGGATGAAGCTTGTGCAGCTATAAACAGACAACAAGAACTAATCACCGCCCTGACCAAAAAATCTGCGATAATCGAGCATGATTTATTTGTATCACGCCTATTTACTTCGATGTTCTTTTTTCCGTACTTTCAAGACGAGCCTGCAAAAATGCGTCCTCTGCAAAATGATTTGATGAGTCTGGCTCTAAAAAATATAGAAATCTACGATAAAAATATCATAAACCAATATCGTTATTACCTACCTAGCAATAGAGAAAAAAATAAAGTTTTAAAAATTGGCTACATTTCTAGTTGTCTGAGACAACATTCCGTAGGTTGGATTGCGCGATGGTTATTTAATTATCATAACCGCGAACAATTTCAGATTTATTCCTATATAATTATGCCCACTGCAAACGACAATGGATTACAAGAGTGGTTTATTGAAAAATCTGACCAATCATACAGTTTTGCCTCTCAGGAAAAACATAAACTTATTAAACAAATTCATGAAGATAGCATTGACATTTTAGTAGATTTAGATAGTATAAGTTTTGACTATTCTGTGGAAATTTTAGCAGTTAAACCTGCGCCTATTCAAGTGACTTGGTTAGGTTGGGATGCTTCCGGTTTATCAACAATTGATTATTTTATTGCTGACCCTTATGTGCTTCCCGAAAATGCTCAAGACTACTACCAAGAAAAAATTTGGCGTTTACCTCAAACCTATGTTGCTGTTGATGGCTTTGAGGTGAATGTTCCCACCCTCAGACGAGAACAACTAGATATTCCTGATGATGCGGTTGTTTATTTTGTGACTCAAAGCGGTTATAAACGTCATATCGAGCATAGTAAATTACAAATCGAAATTCTCAAGCAAGTACCGAATAGTTATTTGCTGATTAAAGGACAAGCTGATGAAGATGCTTCTGAGAAATTTTATGGAGATTTAGCCAAATCTCAAGATGTGGATATAAATCGCTTGAAGTTTTTGCCTATTATGCCTACAGAAGCCATTCATAGAGCCAATCTGAGCATTGCTGATGTGGTCTTAGATACCTCTCCCTACAATGGCGCAACCACAACTTTAGAAACGCTGTGGAGAGAAATTCCGTTAGTCACTAAAGTCGGACAACAATTCGCAGCCCGCAATAGTTATACCATGATGATTAATGCGGGTATTACAGAGGGTATTGCTTGGAGTGATGAGGAATATGTGGAATGGGGAGTCCGTTTAGGTAAAGATGAAAATTTACGACAACAAATTTCTGGGAAATTAAGACAAGGTAAAAAGAATGCTCCTTTATGGAATGGAGAACAGTTTACCCGTGAGATGGAGAAAGCTTATCAGCAGATGTGGGAAATATATGTTGACAAGTTACATTAATAGATAAATTCGGTTTTATATGTGAAAAAATTCAGTATTTTAGGGTGCGTTACGCTAGGGCTAATGCACCCTAAGTGTCTATTCACAAATCAAATAGTATTACTATAGATTATCTATAACATAGAGAAGAAATAGAATGATTAATCAGTCTGTGAAACAACAAGAAGGCTACCAGTACATCATCCAAGGAGATTATCACAAAGCAGCCAGCTACTATGAACAAGCTATTGAGGCTGAACCAGAAGTCAGGGTTAATTACTGGTATTTGGGATTATGTTTGCTCTTACAAGGTGAAGAGGAAGAAGCTCCCCTTACCTGGTTTTTAGCAATGGGTGAAACAGATGATGACCAACAAATTGACCAGTGGACACTGGAACTAAGTCAAGTATTGGAATCAGAAGCCGAACGCCAAGAACAATTAGACGACAAACAATTAGCTTGGACAATTCGCCAACATCTGAGAACCATCAACCCCACAGATGTTAATAATTTATTGTCTAGTGTTCATTTAGCAATTCAATTAAAAATATTAGATAATGCGTATTGGGATGAATTAAATATTATTGAAATTCTAGAATCAGTCTCTGATTATAACCAGATTGACTCTAATTTAGTTGTAAAAGTTACTGAAAATATTTTAGAATTGACACCTATAGAAGATTATATCTTAGATTTAATTAAAATCTTCACCCAAATCATCAAAACTCAAGGGCAGAATATCAGTGAGTTCATTTATGTGATGATATCTGGTTCTGTGAAGCTCATGAGCTTTTTGACAAAAAAGACTTATGCAGCACAGATACTGGAAATTGTATTATTAATAGATCCTGAAGAACCAGAGATTCTTATCCAACTAATTACAGCATACCAAAATTCAGACCAACATACTAAAGGAATTAATACGGCAAAAAAGTTGCTTTTGTGTTCCCATAGTTTATCGCAAAAGATATTTGCTAATCAGGTATTCATCAGAGCCTTAATGACTGCAACAGGTTATGGTTATGAAGCTAGTGAAGCTATAAAAATACAAGAAGAATTAATCGTTGCGCTAATCAAAGAATCTCCTATAATCGAGCATGATATATTTGTATCACGCCTATTTACTTCGATGTTCTTTTTTCCGTACTTTCAAGACGAGCCTGCAAAAATGCGTCCTCTGCAAAATGATTTGATGAGTCTGGCTCTAAAAAATATAGAAATCTACGATAAAAATATCATAAACCAATATCGTTATTACCTACCTAGCAATAGAGAAAAAAATAAAGTTTTAAAAATTGGCTACATTTCTAGTTGTCTGAGACAACATTCCGTAGGTTGGATTGCGCGATGGTTATTTAATTATCATAACCGCGAACAATTTCAGATTTATTCCTATATAATTATGCCCACTGCAAACGACAATGGATTACAAGAGTGGTTTATTGAAAAATCTGACCAATCATACAGTTTTGCCTCTCAGGAAAAACATAAACTTATTAAACAAATTCATGAAGATAGCATTGACATTTTAGTAGATTTAGATAGTATAAGTTTTGACTATTCTGTGGAAATTTTAGCAGTTAAACCTGCGCCTATTCAAGTGACTTGGTTAGGTTGGGATGCTTCCGGTTTATCAACAATTGATTATTTTATTGCTGATCCTTATGTGCTTCCCGAAAATGCTCAAGACTACTACCAAGAAAAAATTTGGCGTTTACCTCAAACCTATGTTGCTGTTGATGGTTTTGAGGTGAATGTTCCCACCCTCAGACGAGAACAACTAGATATTCCTGATGATGCGGTTGTCTATTTTGTGACTCAAAAAGCTTATAAACGTCATATCGACCATACTAAATTACAAATCGAAATTATTAAGCAAGTACCGAATAGTTATTTGCTGATTAAAGGACACGCTGATGAAGATGCTTCTCGGAAATTTTATGGCGATTTGGCAAAGTCTCAAGATGTGGACATAAATCGCTTTAAGTTTCTGCCTATTATGCCTACAGAAGCCATTCATAGAGCCAATCTGAGCATTGCTGATGTGGTGTTAGATACATCTCCCTACAATGGTGCAACCACAACCTTAGAAACGCTGTGGAGAGAAATTCCGTTAGTCACTAAAGTCGGACAACAATTCGCAGCCCGCAATAGTTATACCATGATGATTAATGCGGGTATTACAGAGGGTATTGCTTGGAGTGATGAGGAATATGTGGAATGGGGAGTCCGTTTAGGTAAAGATGAAAATTTACGACAACAAATTTCTGGGAAATTAAGACAAGGTAAAAAGAATGCTCCTTTGTGGAATGGAGAACAGTTTACCCGTGAGATGGAGAAAGCTTATCAGCAGATGTGGGAAATATATGTTGACAAGTTACATTAATACAGGAATCCGGTTTGATATCTGAAAAAATTCAGTATTGTAGTTAGGATGAAATCTGTAACGCACCATTCATTATTAAGGTTTTGGTGCGTTACGCTAGCGCTAACTCACCCTACTGGCGTGGCAAGCTTAAAGTAGTGCATTAGGAAAAAGCAGAAAACATTGATTTATATCAATTTTCTCAAGAATATATTGCAACATTTTAGCCTTGCCACGCCACTACCTACCTGTCTGTTCATAAATCAAATATAGGACTCCTATAGATTATCTATAACATAGAGAAGAAATAGAATGATTAATGAGTCTGTGAAAGTGCAAGAAGGCTACGAGTACATCATTCAAGGAGATTATCAGCAAGCAGCCAGTTACTATGAACAAGCTATTGAAGCTGAACCAGAAGTCAGGGTTAATTACTGGTTTTTGGGATTATGTCTGCTCTTACAAGGTCAGGAAGAAGAAGCTTCCCTTACCTGGTTTTTAGCAATGGGTGAAACAGATGATGACCAACAAATTGACCAGTGGACACTGGAACTAAGTCAAGTATTGGAGTCAGAAGCCGAACGCCAAGAAGAATTAGACGACAAACTATTAGCTTGGACAATTCGCCAATATCTGAGAACCATAAACCCCACAGATGTTAATAATTTATTGTCTAGTTTTGATTTAGCACTGCAATTAAAAATTTTAGATAATGCGTATTGGGATGAATTAAATATTATTGAAATTCTGGAATCAACCTCTGATTATAACCAGATTGACTCTAATTTAGTTTTAAAAGTTACTGAACATATTTTAGACTTAACACCTCTAGCAGGTTACACCTTAAAATTTATTAAAATCTTCACCAATATCATTAAACATCAAGGGCAGAATATTCGTGAATTTAGATATATCGTGATCTCTGGTGTTATAAAGATCATGAGTTTTTTCAAAAGAAATCGTTATGCAGCCCAAATCCTGGAAATTTTATTATTAATAGGTCCTGAACATCCAGATACCCTCCTGCAATTAAGTACAGCATACCAAGATTCACGTCAATATGCTGAAGGAATTAATGCTGCAAAAAAGTTGCTTTTATGTTCGGAAACCTTAACGGAAAAAGTATATACTCATCTGACATTAATCCGAGCATTAATGACTTCAACAGGGTATTGGGATGAAGCTTGTGCAGCTATCAACAAACAAGCAGAATTAATCGCTGCGCTGATTCAAGAATCTCCCATTATTAAAAATAATGCATTGGTATCACGCCTATTTTTTTCGATGTTCTTCTTTCCATACTTTCAAGATGAACCTGCAACAATTCGTCCTCTGCAAAATGATTTGATGAGTTTGTGTCTGAAAAGTATAGAAATTTATGATCAAGATATTATTAGAGAATATCGTTATTCCCTGCCTAGCAATAAATCAAAAAATAAAGTTCTAAAAATTGGCTACATTTCTAGTTTTCTCAAAGAGCATTCAGTGGGTTGGATTACTCGATGGCTCTTTACTTATCATAATCGGGAAAATTTTCAGATTTATTCCTATATGATGTTACCTGCTGAAAACCACAATGGATTACAAGAGTGGTTTATTGAAAAATCTGACAAATCATACAGTTTTGGCGCGAAGCAAAACCATGAAGCTATTAAACAAATTCATGAAGATGGTATTGATATTTTAGTAGATTTGGATAGTTTAACTTTTGACCTTTCTGTTGAAATTTTAGCAATTAAACCTGCGCCTATTCAAGTTACTTGGTTAGGTTGGGACGCTTCGGGTTTATCAACAATTGATTATTTTATTGCTGATCCTTATGTGCTTCCCGAAAATGCTCAAGACTACTACCAAGAAAAAATTTGGCGTTTACCTCAAACCTATGTTGCTGTTGATGGTTTTGAGGTGAATGTTCCCACCCTCAGACGAGAACAACTAGATATTCCTGATGATGCGGTTGTCTATTTTGTGACTCAAAGCGGTTATAAACGTCATATCGAGCATAGTAAATTACAAATCGAAATTATTAAGCAAGTACCGAATAGTTATTTGCTGATTAAAGGACAAGCTGATGAAGAAGCTTCTCAGAAATTTTATGGCGATTTGGCAAAATCTCAAGATGTGGACATAAATCGCTTGAAGTTTGTGCCTTTGATGCCTACAGAAGCCATTCATAGAGCCAATCTGAGCCTGGCTGATGTGGTGTTAGATACTTCTCCCTATAATGGAGCCACTACAACCTTAGAAACGCTGTGGAGAGAAATTCCTTTAGTTACGAAAGTCGGACAACAATTTGCAGCCCGCAATAGTTATACCATGATGATTAATGCTGGGATTACAGAGGGTATTGCTTGGAGTGATGAGGAATATGTGGAATGGGGAGTCCGTTTAGGTAAAGATGCAGAATTACGAGAACAAATTTCTTGGAAATTAAAACAAGGTAAAAAGTCTGCACCTTTATGGAATGGTAAACAATTTACCCGTGAGATGGAGAAAGCATATCAGCAGATGTGGGAAATATATGTTGCAAAAAACTGCATTTGAGTCAAGTAGATAAGGGCGGGGATCTTTGCCTTCCCCACAAGATTTATAATATTAAGATGTGTCCTTATAGCGTTTTTGGGTTGAGTGAGATACAAGTCGAGAAATTGTTTTTTGTGTCATAACACCCCACCCCTAGGGCGTGTTTTCAAACTACAACCACAACAAAATACAGGCGATCGTAATCATAGCTGTATAATTGGCTGCAAGTTTTTCATATCGGGTGGCAATGCGGCGAAATTGTTTGAGTCTGTTGATAGCGCGTTCGACAATGTTGCGTTGACGGTAGATTTCACGGTTAAAAGGGCCGCATCGCGGTTCATTTGAGAGTCGTGGAATGGTGAGACGGATACCACGGCGGCGAAGGTAATTACGTATTCTCCGACCCGTGTACCCTTTATCTCCGACTAATCGTAAAGGGCGTAAACGTGGACGACCTCGCCCAGAACGCTTGACTGCTCCTTGTTCCATCAATTGTTCTAGAAAAATGGACTCGTTTCTTTGTCCAGGGCTGAGAATAAACGTTATGGGTTTACCTTTACCTTCACAACGTATGTGTATTTTTGTACTAAACCCACCACGGGAACGACCGAGTTTCTCCTCTTCTGCGCCCCTTTTTTTCCACCAGCTGCGTGTTGGTGGGCGCGGATCACTGTTCCATCAACGTAATGAACCTCCCAATCAAGCTTTCCTTGTTCGTCAGCGCTTGCTTGTAGATGTTCTAAGATTTGATTCCAGATTCCATTTTTTTGCCATCGGTAAAACCTTGTGGCCACACTCTGCCACTTTCCATAACGTTCTGGTATATCCCGCCACGGTGCGCCTGTTCTCAGTATCCAAAGAATCCCATTCACAACTGTGCGGTGGTCATTATTGGGCTTCCCTGTTGGTGGCTTTTCTGGTGGTAGTAACGGTTTTAACCTCTCCCACTGTTCGTTGCTTAAGTCTGGTCTATTCATCATCACTACAATGCGATGGGCAAAGCCCCGCCTCCGGCGATGGCGCGGAGCGCCCGCTAAAAGCGATCGCCTATTTCTTAGGATACAACCAGTTTGAAAACACGCCCTAGGGGTGGGGTCGAAATAATATGCAGCCTCACAAATAATTGGTATTAGATGATTAACATCAGCCCATCTCTATACTTTATCCGATTATCCAGCAGTTCAACTGACAAACAGGAAAATATTGAGTAATTTCACACAAACTTAAATTGTAATAGTAAATATTTTTCAGAGAGGAAATGTTTATTACATACCTGGAATTATTTCATGATGAAAAATATGTATTCTTTCTATCCCACAAAAAAAGATTTTTTCCAATCGAAATTTGCACAAAAATACACAGCAAACCTATAAGTATTTCGCAGATGAATTGGCTGTAATGCTGAATGCAGCGATTAATTTCTAACTAATCAAATTGAATATAACGGTAATGGTATTTACCTAATGAGTGTTTTGCTCTGCTTATTTTATCCGGGTAAATTATGATAAAACGTCATAATTATGATTACTAGAAATACTTGACAAGTGTAACAATAACAGCCATTTTTTTATTCTACAAACTCTTCATAATCGGAATCAGAAACATTTAGTATTATGTTTGGTCTATAGATTAAAAACAACTCATTTTCAATCAATGATTTCATGATCTTCCATATATAGTGTTTCTGAATTTCGATATTAGAGGAATTTGATAGTGGCTAACACAAGTATGAATCGAGAGCAACTGGTTCATCACTCTTCACTAAACCCAGTTGATGTCAGACGACTACCTAAAATTTTGCTTCGCAGACGTTTTTTATGCTTAGGTGTTTCCTGCATTTTTATGTCAATTGCTGGACTCTTGGCTGCCAATACCAAAACGAATTACCAAAGCTCGATGCAGATCCTGGTAAATTCCAATTTATATGAAGGTGTCAGGTTAAATAATATCCCATTAGGTGTAAATAGTCAGTTAATTGAACCAAATCTGCCAGTATTTGACTACAGCGCTCAGATGAAACTGATGGAGAGTTCTAAGCTGATACAGAAAGCTGTCGATATCCTTCATCCTGATTATCCAGATTTGACCGTAGAAGATATCAAGGGTAATAATCATCACAATCAAAAATCTGCTTTGGTAGTGAACCAATTAGAAGGTATGGCTGGACTGAAAGAAGTTCCTAGTCAAGTATTTGAAATTTCCTTTCATGATGATGATCCGGTTAAAACACAAAGAGTACTGCAAGCTTTACGAAAAGTTTATCAAGACTACAATAAAGAGCAACAACAAGAACGACTGCATAAAGGACTTACTTTTGTTAGCACTCGCTTACCCCAGATCAAACAAGAAGTGAGTCAAGCTGAGAAAAACTTAGAAGACTTTCGCCGGAAGCATAATATACTCGATCCGCAAGTACAAAGTACAATTTTGCTAGAATCTCTGGCAAACATTGAAAAACAGCGACAAACTACCCGCGCACAAATCAAAGATGTACAAGCTCGGTACAATAACCTAGAACAAAAAATAGCTGATTTATCCCAGAACGCAGAAATTACTTCTCGTTTAAATCAGTCAACTCGTTACCAATCGCTATTGAATGAAGTTCAAAAGACTGAATTAGCGATCGCTAAGGAAGAAATGCGCTACACAGACGAGTCACCAATCCTAGAACAGCTCAGACAGCAACATCAGACTCAACAAAGGCTGTTACAGCAAGAGGTGAAAAATTTGCTCGGTGACAAAGCAATAAATACTAGCAATACCAGAAATTTACTATTGATACAAGGGCAAACAGCAGAAGTTGATCCAATACTAGTGCAAGAGTTTACTCAGGTGCAAACAATGGTTCAAGGACTGATTGCTCATGAAAATAGTCTAGCTGAGTCAGAAAAGCGGCTCAGTTCGCAACTCAGCAAATATCCCAGCCTGATAGCGGAGTATAACCGCTTACTACCAGCAGTAGAAACTCAACGCAAAATACTTGAGCAATTACTCCAGACGCAACAGTATTTGGGATTAAAAATTTCTCAGGGAGGGTTTGATTGGCAAGTTTTAGAAGAACCAGCCTTGGGAACTTCCACCAGTAACCGCAGATCAATACTTTTACTTGGAGGAGTTGTAGTCAGCCCCATTTTAGGTATTGCGATCGCTCTCACTTGGGGAATGTTTAATTACACCATTTATTCCGTACAAGAATTACAGAAGCTGACCAAACTCCGATTCCTGGGATCTGTGCCAAAACTAGCGCCGCGTGGTTTCAAAAAGCGTTTACCCATCTGGTTTTGGCAAAAACGGCGAAATTTAGCACCCTCTTTTGTAGAAACTAGCACTTGGTTACCATGCCACGAAAGCTTGGATATGGTCTACCAAAACATTCAAATATTCAAGCATCCTTACCCTTTCAAATCCCTGATGTTAACTTCGGCGCTATCGAGAGAAGGTAAAACAACCTTGGCTCTGGGACTAGCGGCTAGCGCGGCTCGGATGCATCGGCGGATACTATTGATTGATGCTAACCTGCGAGATCCTCATCTACACAAAAACTTGCAATTATCTAATGACTGGGGACTATCTCTGTTATTAGTCGATGAAACAAATACCCAAGTTCAAGATTATATCCAGCCGATTCACCCTTCTATTGATATTTTAACTGCTGGCCCTAAACCGGAAGACACAATCAACCTGCTGAGTTCTCAACGAATGCAAGAACTGATCAAGTTGTTCGAGCAAACCTATGATCTAGTGATCATAGATGCTCCGCCAATTTTAGGCACAGTCGATGCCAGGATTTTAGCCTCATTCTGTGATGGAATTGTGATGGTAGGGCGCATTGGTCATATCACCCCCAATGAATTGACAGAAACTACAGAAATTTTAAGCACTTTGAATTTAGTGGGAATTATTGCTAACGATGTCAGTAGGGAGTAGGAAGAGGCAGGGGTGCAGGGTGCAGGGAGCAGGGGGGAGAAGACGGTAACTTCCCAATGACCAATGACCAATGACCAATGACTAAATTAATTGGCCGATTTTTCATACTGATTGCATAATTGTGAGGAAGTGGCAACTTACCAGGGTGGAGAACTGTCTCATCTAAGTGGTAGACACTAGGCTCCAGAGCGTCAAACAGATACTTGCTTAAATGTGATTTAAATGATCAGTATGAAATTTCAACTGTTATTAGGCTCTTTATTTTCCCAGATCAAAGTACGTCATTGGTGGATAGGTATCTTCTTGTGGATGGCTTTAGTAGCCCCAGCTCAAGCATCTGTAATCCTGCGCGTGGCAATTCAGAGGGGAGTGAATCAGGTGAAAGTTGGCAGTTCGACAACTGCGGTTGTTAAGGATAGTACAGGTCGTACTCTCGGACAATTGCCGGCTATGAGTTCATTTAATGCCCAAACTATCCCCGGTGGTGTGGCTCTGGATAGATGGCAATCTGGTTTATTTTGGATTGAACCTACAGGTGATGGATTTGTTTATATTGGCGATCGCTGGTATCGTGGACGAACGCTGGTTGTCCCGACAGATAAGGGTTTAGATGCCGTTAATTGGGTTGATTTAGAAGAATATCTCTACAGTGTCATCGGTGGAGAAATGGATTCTGGATGGCCACAGGAAGCTCTCAAAGCTCAAGCGATCGCAGCTCGTACCTATGCCCTCTACAAGCGCAACGAACAACGCAATAATCCCACCTATGACTTAGGGGCTAGTCCAGATCGTTGGCAAATTTATAAAGGAGTGATCAGCGAATCTCCCACTATTTACTCCGCAGTAGATGCTACCGCCGGCAAAGTATTAACACATAACAACGAAATTATTCTCTCAGTTTTCCACGCTTGTTCTGGAGGACACACTGAAAATGTCGAAGATGTTTGGGGAAATCCCCTCGCTTACCTGCGTGCTGTTCAAGACTACGACCAAAATATCAGCGCCTGTAACTGGGAAAGAACCTTTTCTTCCAATCAAATTAGCTCCAGAATTTCTGGTGTGGGCAATGTCAAAGAAATGATTGCAGAAGCCCACTCGCCTTTCCGTAGTGTGAAAACCTTAAAAATTGTCGGTGACCAGGGTACAAGGGTCTTAAAGGGCGAAGAAGTCCGGACTGCACTCCAACTTAGAAGCACTCGCTTTAATATTACTAAAGGCGCAAATGGGAGTTTTGTTCTACAAGGTTTAGGCTTCGGTCATGGCTTAGGAATGAGCCAGTGGGGAGCGTACAATCTAGCTCGACAAGGAGCCAACCACCTGCAAATTTTAGGACATTATTACCAAGGAGTAGCCCTCACACCAATTAAAACCAAGTAATAAGGGACTAGTACCGCTACGCGGAAGTCAAAATTCAAAAATCAAAAGTCAAAAAGCTGATGATGTAGGCTTTTTATTGATTTTAAATGGTCGGTTTATTTACGTCGTCCTGTATTAGAGACTGGGGCTACAGTGTACACACAAGTCCTATCTGTCTGCGTTTACGTCTATTTTGCCCCCTAAATCCCTCAAGTCTGGGGGATTTGGAAAATTCTTGTTCCCCCATAATTGGGGGCTAGGGGGCGATTCTGTAAGGGCTTGGCTAAATTCGATCACTTGTGTGTACACCGTAGGTTTCTTCCTTGAAATCTCAATATTACATTTACTAAAAAAGCTTTCTGAAAAAGCAAAATCAAAAGTTTTGCTAACAAAAGAAAACTACTGTGTTAATTTGTGCGAAATTACCATTAATTATTTCGTATCCTTAAATCTTTGTAAAAGTGAATAAATGCTGCTGACAATCACAACGACACATTCCCCAGCAACGGAGTTAGGCTACCTGTTGCATAAACACCCAGACCGTTGTCAGTCTTTTGCCCTAAGTTTTGGCAAGGCTCATGTCTTCTACCCAGAAGCTAGTGTAGAGCGATGTACGGCGGCGTTGCTGTTGGATGTTGATCCTGTGAATTTGGTGCGGGGACGTGGTGCAAGGCTAGAACAATATGTAAGCGATCGCCCTTATGTTGCTTCTTCTTTTTTGAGTGTAGCGATCGCTCAAGTGTTTGGCACGGCTTTAGGTGGTCGTTGCAAAGACTTACCAGAATTAGCACAAACCCCCATTCCTTTAATAGCAAAACTGTCTGTTCTACCTTGTCGTGGTGGTGAAGAGTTTCTGCGGCAATTATTTGAGCCGTTGGGCTATAGTGTCAGTGCCGCAGGTCATATTTTAGATGAGAAATTCCCGGATTGGGGGCAGAGCCAATACTTTACCGTCGAACTTCAGCACACCTTACCTTTGAGTGATTTGTTAAGTCATCTCTACGTCCTCATTCCGGTGTTGGATGACGATAAGCATTATTGGGTAGGCGATGAAGAAATCGAAAAGTTACTACGTCATGGTGAAGGTTGGTTAACTACCCATCCAGCGCGAGAACAAATTACCAGGCGTTACCTGAAACGACAGCAACGCTTAACTCGTCTAGCCTTAGCTCAACTAGTAGAGTCAGATCATCCCGATCTCGATAGCGCTGAAGAAAACTATGCTAAACAAGAGGCGGCGGTAGAAAAGCCGATTAGTCTGAATCAGCAGCGCTTGGATGCGGTGATTGCGGCTCTAAAACAAAGCAATGCCAAAAGAGTGATTGATTTAGGTTGTGGTCAAGGCAATCTGCTCAAAATACTGCTTAAAGACGGCTTTTTTCACGAGATTACAGGCGTTGATGTTTCCTACAGGGCGCTAGAAATTGCCCAAGAAAGATTAGACCGTCTGCGCCTGACACGCAACCAGTGGGAACGCGTACAACTGTTCCAAGGCGCAATCACTTACCAGGATAAACGCTTTAGTGGCTATGATGCGGCGACGGTAATTGAGGTGATTGAGCATCTTGATTTGCCGCGACTGGGAGCATTTGAGCGGGTTGTGTTCGAGTTTGCCCAACCGAAAACGGTGCTGGTAACAACGCCCAATATTGAATACAATATCAAATTTGAGAATCTCCCGGCGGGAAAACTGCGACATCAAGACCACCGCTTTGAATGGACGCGATCGCAATTTCAAAACTGGGCAAACCAAGTAGCAGCAGGCTTTGGCTACACTGTGGAATTTCAACCGATAGGAACGGAAGATCCAGAAGTCGGTTCACCTACACAAATGGCGGTATTTAAAAGATGAAGCTGACTATTCCTGAACTATCCCTAATTGTCCTCATCGGTGCTTCTGGTTCCGGTAAATCGACCTTTGCTAGTCAGCACTTTCAACCTTTTGAGGTACTGTCTTCCGACTTTTGTCGGGGGTTGGTGTCAAATGAGGAAAATAACCAATCTGCAACTAAAGATGCCTTTGAGGTGCTGCGCTTCATTGCTGAAAAGCGGCTGGCAGCAGGTAGACTCACAGTAATTGATGCTACCAATGTGCAGATGGAAGACCGCAAACCCTTACTGCAAATGGCACGACAGTATCATTGCTTTGCGATCGCCATTATCCTCGACCTACCAGAAGAATTATGCCACGAACGTAATCAACAAAGGAGCGATCGCCAATTTGGTTCTCACGTAGTGCGTCGTCATACCCAAATGTTACGGCGTTCTCTGCGGGGTTTAGAAAAGGAAGGCTTTCGTTATGTCTACACTCTCAAATCTTTAGAAGAAATCACATCCGTCGAAATTGAGCGCCAGCCTTTGTGGAACAACCTCAAACACGAACATGGCCCCTTTGACATCATTGGGGATATTCACGGCTGTTGTGATGAACTCGAAATATTACTTCAACAGTTAGGCTATCAAAAAGGGGAAGAATTATCTCCTGGACTTTGGGACTACCCAATCTACTCCCATCCAGAAGGACGCAAAGCTGTATTTCTCGGTGATTTAGTAGATCGGGGAACGCGGATCTTAGATACAGTTAAACTAGTGCGAAACATGGTTGACGCAGGTACGGCTCTCTGCATTCCTGGTAATCATGAAAACAAACTATTGCGGAAACTACGTGGTAAAAATGTCCGGGTTACTCATGGGTTAGAGCAAACCCTGACTGAAATTGAGGCTTTACCCGATGAAGTGCGCGAACCTTTCACGACAGAACTGCAAAAGTTTCTGGACTCCTTAATCAGTCACTACCTCTTAGACAATGGGCAGTTAGTGGTGGCTCACGCAGGGATGAAACAGGAAATGCAAGGACGGGGATCTGGTGCTGTGCGCGAGTTTGCTCTTTACGGCGAAAGCACTGGCGAGATTGATGAATTTGGCTTACCCGTGCGCTACAACTGGGCAGGAGAGTATCGGGGTGAAGCAATGGTGGTCTACGGACATACCCCTGTGCCAGAAGCGGAATGGTTAAATAACACTATTGATATCGATACAGGTTGCGTCTTTGGTGGCAAACTTACTGCCCTCCGCTATCCAGAAAAGGAACTGGTAAGCATCCCTGCTGCCCGCGTCTACTGTGAACCTGTGAAACCTTTGGTACAGAACACCGCAACACGCACATCTCAACAGGAATTGGATGATGTTTTGTATATTGAAGACGTTTTGGGTAAGCGGATCATCAACACCCGATTGAAGTCTAATATTACGATTCGGGAAGAAAATGCGATCGCAGCTTTAGAAGTGATCAGCCGTTTTGCTACCAATCCCAAATGGCTGATTTATTTACCCCCCACTATGTCCCCCGTAGAAACATCCCTATTACCCGGATTTTTGGAACATCCAGCCCAAGCCTTCACCCACTACCAAAATCAAGAAATTACACAAGTAGTATGTGAAGAAAAACACATGGGTTCGCGGGTGGTTGTGATTATTTGCCGAGATGTAGCAGCTGCCGAAAAACGATTTGGTGTCGTAAATGAGGGCATCGGCATCTGCTATACGCGCACGGGAAGGAGGTTTTTCGATAATTCAGCATTAGAGACAGAACTTTTGGAGCGGGTGAATCTTGCCCTTTCCCAGAGCGGATTTTGGTCAGAATTTCAAACCGACTGGGTATGTCTAGACTGTGAATTGATGCCGTGGTCAGCCAAAGCACAGGGGCTGCTCCAACAACAGTATGCACCTGTGGGAGTGGCTTCACGCCTGTCCCTGAATGATGCTGTTACCTGTTTACAAAAAGCAAGCGATCGCGGCGTAGATATTAGTACCCAACTGACTTATTACCAACAACGCGCAGAGATGGCAAATCAGTACGTCAGTGCCTACCGCCAATACTGCTGGTCTGTTACTGATATTTCTGGATTAAGGTTAGCTCCTTTCCACATCCTCGCAACAGAAGGAGCCGTCCATATCGATCAAGACCATCGCTGGCACATGGAGGAAATTGCCAAAATCTGCCAAAAAGACCCCTCCTTGCTCCTAGCTACTGCCTATAAAGTCATAGATTTGACTGACCCCAGCAGTCAAGCAGAGGGGATTTATTGGTGGGAAAAATTGACCAAAGTCGGAGGTGAAGGAATGGTTGTCAAGCCTATGGACTTTATCGTTCGAGGTAGTCGCGGTATTGTCCAACCTGCGGTGAAATGTCGCGGACAAGAATATTTGCGGATTATCTATGGCCCTGAATATTCCACTCCAGAGAATCTGCAACGTCTGCGCCAACGTGGTTTATCTCACAAGCGTTCTCTGGCTATGCGCGAATTTGCTTTGGGTGTTGAAGCATTGGAGCGATTTGTCGCCCTCACCCCTCTGCGCCGCGTACATGAATGTGTTTTCGGTATTCTGGCATTGGAAAGCGAACCCGTCGATCCACGACTTTAATAGACGGAATACTGCTCTTGACATACTCCCCATTGCCCCTCATATCATGTGCGCCTAATTACCTAATTAGTTATCATTCCTGCATCTGTACAAAAACTGCAAAATCCTCTTTCCCCCTGCTCCCTGCTCCCCTCTTCCTGCTCCCTTGCCTCTTCCCCCCTGCTCCCTGCTCCCTGCTCCCCTGCCTCTTCCCCTCTACTCCCCACTTCCCTCTTCCAATCGCCTTTGCCATTCAGCGTCAATTTGTGCAGAACGCTCAATTTCTTGATCGATTAAGTCGGTTTCGCTGGAATATACTAAATCTTCACTACCGATCACCTTTTCTGTGGCAAACTGCTGTGCGTAGTCAATTTTTCGCTGTAAAGCATCATCTTGGTTTGTTAATAGTCTAGATCGGGACAGGCGATCGCGATTGCGTGCAGCAATTTTTTTATTGCGCCATTGAATCCAAAAATAACGCACTAACGGTACACCCAAGAAACCTGCGCCGTAACCCAACAACAGCCAATAAATACCTTTGACAAAAGCGACTAATCCGCCTAATTGGGCAGCTGCTGTACCATCCGCTATCAAACCTCCTAAGATTAAAGCCGCCACAAAGTTGAGTACACCCAAACCAGCCGACAGCATAATCTGTCCTGAACCCGCCGCACTAAAACGCCAAGGATATTCTTCCAGGTGCGTTGGAACTGACTGATGACGAGTCTTAGTTGCTTTCACTTGCAACTCTGGGAAATAATAGACAATCTGCCCTTCCGGACTTACCTCTGGTTGCCCATTAAATCGAATCAGCACCGGCAGCATATAATCTTCATAGTCTTGTGTATAACTTGCACCAAGATTATCCAGATAAGGAGCAATTTGTTCTGCGACTACCGCACCCTGATTATTCCGAATCACAGCCCCAATTTCTTGCCATCGGCGTTCTTCTAAATTGGCATTCGGATTACCATCACCAAACAAAAACGAAAATACAGCCTCAAAGAAATTCAAATTGCTTTCTTGGCTTCTTTGTTGGTGTCTTTGGTACTGCCGTTCTTGTTGGCGATCGCGATAATTGGGGCTAAAATACCAAAATAAATCCGGGAAAGGGAAAAAGAATAACCCCCCACCCCTAGAACTGCTACCCCTACTGTCGCCGTCGCGGTCTGAGTTGGAGGCAGTAACAATGATAAAGATGGTAATAGTTATCAGGACAATAGAAGCAATTAAGAAAATAGCAAAAGAAATCCGAATCAGGTAAAAAAGAACTTCCCAGACCTTTTTCCACCATTCCCGCAGCCGGATCTGAAAGTATTTATTACGTAAAACATCGCGGAAATTTCGCGGAAATTGGTAAACAATATCACCTGTTTCCGCTACTTGTAAATGTCCGCCAGCATCAGAAGCCAGAGCCAATAACCCTTGCCCAGCCTCGGCGAGATTCAAGCCAGCCTGACTTGACACATCACCAACAGTAACTCGGTAGCCCAGTTTTTCAACAGCTTGCATGATGGTGGGATTGGGAGTCACTACTCTTCCCTCCTGTTAAAATTTAGTTTAATCTTTCTTAAGTATAAAGTTTTATTTTAGCTGGGGAGTGGGGGAGAAGAGGCAGGGGAGCAGGGAGCAGGGAGCAGGGGAGCAGGGAGCAGGGAGCAGGGGAGAGAAGACGGTAACTTCCCAATGACCAATGACTAATGACCAATGACCAATGACTGTAGCTTTTAGTGCCACTTCCCTCATGTTATGATTATTGAGCTTGGCTTGGTTAATCAGCAATTTTTCAGTTCTAAATATGGTTCAGTATACTCTCGCTCAAAGCCCAGAAATTATCCTCACTGTTTCTGGAAAAGACTCAGCTAAAGCCCGTGAAAAAGCTATGGATCAGCTGATGGAATTGATGGACGCTGGTAAGCTGACCACGGAATTGGAAGAGGGATTTGGTCCTCAACAATTAATTGAGGTCAAGGAACCTGCTAATGATTCGGCTAGTGGCGAGGACAGCATTACACAAGCTGTCCAGATTTTGAATAACCTAGCCACACTCAAGCTGAAGGTGCAGGAATCACGCGCTGAGGCACTAGAAATTCGTAAGGCTGTGGATGTCCTGTTTTTAGATAATTCCGTAACTGAAGAGGAAATTGCTCGTCTGAAGGAAGGTTTTAAAGTCCTGAAAAACTTTGCCCAGGCTAATTTGCGCTACCAGGAAGCACGAGCTAAAGCCGAACACGCACGCGAAGTTTTGGATCAAGCTTTAAAATCTCCTGACGAATAGTTACCTATGTTGCACCGAGTTATTCAACTGTGAATTGATCATCTTTTGCCTCAAGGCGATCGCCTCAGCGTTTCCCTAGAAAGGATATTATACATTCACAGATCCGCCCAAGCGGGTAGGCGCTTGATATCCAAAAAAAGAAGGAGCAGATTAATCTACTCCTTAAAATGCTGGGGCGCTAGGATTCGAACCTAGGGATGGCGGGACCAAAACCCGCTGCCGTACCACTTGGCTACGCCCCATCGATTGACTTGAATAACTATAGCATCTTCTCCCCGTGTAATGTCAAGTACCTTGAGCATAAATTTAGGAGAATAATCTAAATGCTAATTTGCATCTGCTTTTTTTGACTTACCTCCTCTCTCCTTCAGGAAGCTACAGTGTACACACAAGTGATTTGATCCCCCTAAATCCCCCTTAAAAAGGGGGACTTTAAGAAATTTTCCCCCCTTTTCAAGGGGGGCTAGGGGGGATCGAAACGCTGTTAGGTAACTTGATAAGACTTGTGTGTACACCGTAGCCTTCAGGAAGAGCATTCCTTAACGCTTCATTGGGTCGATGCTCCCGAAATATTGAATGATGCAAAAAAAAACTCTATCAGACGCAAAGCAGCAATATGAACAAGCTACAAATACAAAAGATAGAGATAAAGCGATGGCGCTGCCCGTCGGAGGCGATCGCTACTAGCTATGCTAAGTACCTTCTCGGTTTGCTGCCAAAAAGCCACTAAAAGCTTCCGGCATAACCTATAGAGAGATCAAAAGACTATCTGACCAACTTGCGGCGACGACCTAATAGACCAAAAACACCAACACCGAGTAGAGTCCCAAGACCAACGCTAGGCTCAGGCACAACAACAGATGTGAGTCCAATAAGACGCTGATCGCTACTGATACTGTTTACTAAGGTAGCTGCACCTGTGTCCAAGTTGATGGTATATAGATTGGAACCAGATGCGGAGGTGGGAGTAGCTGCAAAAAAGGCAGTATTCACCCCATTTGCTGTGAAGATGTCAAACCCTGCGGCCGAGCTAATGTCGAAACCTAGCGAACCTACTAGTACCTGAGTGCCATTATTTGGAGGGTTTTGGATGAACAATGCATCGCTGATATAGTCAACGGTGTACAACGTGGTTCCAGTTGCCGGGTCATTGTCAGCATTAGTGTATGCCGCAGCAGTGATGTTGGGATCTCCTGGGTTCAATGTCCCATCAAGAATAACTGCACCAGTCTCTACATTGATGCGGTAATTTTGGTCATTGTCACCAACGACCCGTAGACGATCAGGAACTGGGTTGAAGTCTACTCCAGAAATAGTCCCGCCGTTGAAGGGTACCGAGAGGGTACTTACAAAAGAAGCAGCACCAGTGTTAAGGTTAATGCTGTATAGATTGTTGGTATTCGTGAGGCCATAGATCAGATTGTTAGCTGGGCGACGGTCAATGCCCAACAAAGAACCATCGACCCCAGTGACTGAGACAGTGCTAGTAATAGTGGGATTGTTGGAATCAAAAAGAACTAGACTGTTGTCTTCAGTTAATCCTACCAGACTAACAGCCGCCGCCTGTTTGGCGACGCTGACTAGATCAAATATCGTTGCTACTACCAGTGCAGTGATAACTGTACCTAAGTTAGTTAGTTTCATTTAAAAAGCCTTTAATGGGAAGTTTTACTGAGGTGATGAGCCAAATTTAGCCTAATGTGCAGTTAGCGTAAATATATTTACACAACTGTAAATTTCGCTTGAAATAAATATTACACTAACAAGGGAATGGAAACCGGAGATTGTGTTGAGAACCGGGTATTACCTCACCTTTCCACTTACATAGTCCCCTTGCGAGGACTAAAACTCATCTCCGACTACCCAGAGCTTTTTGTGGCTGGAAACTCGCTCTAGTTCAACTTGTGTGTATACCGGATACAAAAAAGGGGGAAGATTTTTTTCTTCCCCCAGTCCGTAATTTTTGTTGTTGTTTGGCTTGTTAGCATCTTTTAGGCGTTGGCGTAACATTTGCCTTTGTTTTTTGAGTTGGCGCTTTCTGGCTGAACCGCCTCTGCCTTTATCGTTTCTCCCTTCTCTACGGGGAGATTCCCATCTTTTAATTTGCATGGTTTTAGTTTTCTCAGAACGCGAGTAAGATATATGTCAAATTCAACATACATCGTTAAAGTGGGCAGGAGGAGAATCGAACTCCTATGACCGCAAGGCCGCCACATTTTGAGTGTGGTGCGTCTACCAATTTCGCCACCCGCCCTTGGGTGCAACTTTATTACTATAGCCTATTTTTTGACTTTGCAACAAGTAAATAAAAAATTTTTGTTTAGCTATCTGACTTTATCTGTGGGGAGTGGGAAATAGGGTGCGTTTAGCTCTTGGAATATGACGAAGCTAAACGCATAATCTAAGTCTCATCTATGGGGGTGCGTTGGTTGTGCAGCCGTCATGCAGACTACCAATTGCGCCACCTACCTTGGGATGTAATTTCATTTGTAGGCTTCACCCCATTACCTTGCAATAAAGATTGATATTCGGTGCTGCTAGACCAACGGTCAATTTCTCTAGCTCGTAGCACTGGGACTGGATGAGTTAATTGAGCTGTGCGAGCTTCTTTGACCATTTCACCCAGTTCGGTTTTACTAATATCGTCGTAAGCACGAGCTTGGGCAACAAAGGCATCTAAGTTCAGTTGCGGGGCGAGGATAGGTGAACCACCCGCTAACTTCATTAATACCGACATCACGACTTTGGGGTCTTGGGTTGCTAGCAATGCGGCGCGATCGCAGGTAAACTCAGCACAGCGTACCCATTCCAATAGTTGTGACTGTATGGCTTGGGCGACAAATGTGCCAACATTGGGTACAATTGAGGCTGCTAACACCAATATATTTACAGGCGTTAAATAAACGCTGTGGTCACATTTAAGATGCCCTAACTCATGGGCAATTACTGCCTGTATTTCCGCTGGTGTGAGCATATCAACCAAGGAGGTATGCAGCACAATAAAAGGTTGCTTACCCCGCATAGCAAAGGTATAGGCATTAGGAGCCGGATGTTGGCGGATGTATAACTGGGGAGGCTCTATATCCAGAATTTTGCAGGCTTCTAACAATAATTTGTATAAATCAGGTAGTTGCTTTTCACCCACCAGCACACTGGCGGCAATATTTTCTACATAAAAAACCTGTTCTGCCATTGGACCGAGCAAGTTTCGCACCATCATATCCAGACCTGGGATCTGCTTCAGAGATGTGGTGGCTTGTAGGTCTAATGGATGACGAAAGGAGTCGGCTTTTAAACCGATGAGCGGAGTTTTAAACAAGGACATGATATAGCAAGCTGGAAAAACAAAATATCAACAGCCTCCCATATTTAGTATAACGAGTGCTTCCTGACTGATTTCTCAGAAGTAAGAAGAATCGGGGGAAATAAGCAGGGGAGCGGGGGAGCGGAGAGCAGGGGTGAGTTGGAAATTACTTGACACTCCCGGTTGCTTAACAACCTTTCCTCTGGTCTTCTCCCCTGCCCCCTGCTCCCTGCTCCCCTGCCTCTTCTCCCCTGCCCCCTGCCCCTCTGCCTCTTCCTACTCCCTGATCTAAGTCGAAATAGAAGCTGGGGGAATACTGCTACTAGAAGTTAATTCTGTATCTGCTGGCACATCGCCCACGCGGAGAATTTTCGCTCCTAGTTGCTGTAATTTCAGATCAATCCGATCATAGCCGCGATCGAGATGGTGTAATCCCTGAAATATCGTTTGTCCTTCAGCTGCCAGTCCTGCTAAAACTAATGCTGCCGATGCCCGTAAATCTGTACCTATTACTGGTGCGCCCGATAACATCGGCACACCCCGGACGAAGGCAGCATTGCCTTTGACGCGAATCTCGGCTCCCAAGCGATTCAACTCGGAGGCATGACGCAGACGATTTTCAAAGACAGATTCATTAATCAGGCTGTCACCGTCTGCCACAGTCAGCAAGGCCATAAATGGAGCTTGCATATCCGTAGGAAAACCAGGATGAGGTAAGGTTTCAATATCCCTAGCTCTCAGAGTTTCTGCTGGTAGGATACGTAAGCAGTCTGGTGCATCCTCAATGATTGTTAAACCCATTTCCCGCAGTTTGGCAATGACTGGGATTAAGTGGTTTGGTAACACTGGCGACAGACTAATTTCTGAACGAGTGATGGCTCCAGCCACTAAGAAGGTTCCCGCCTCAATGCGATCAGGAATAATGCTGTAGTCAAGAGAGTGCAACTTTGGTACACCCACGATTGTAATCTGACTGCTGCCTGCACCCTGAATCTTGGCTCCCATCGCGTTACAGAAATTCGCCAGATCAACGACTTCCGGCTCCCGTGCAGCATTTTCGAGAATGGTTTCGCCATCTGCAAGGGTGGCGGCCATCATTAAAGTCTCCGTTGCTCCCACACTGGGACTATCTAGGTAGATTTTGGCTCCTTGTAATCTGCCACCACTACCTGGAACATAAGCATTACAAATGCCATGTTCAATCTGCACTTCAGCGCCCATTGCTTGCAGTCCTCGGACGTGCAAATCAACTGGTCTGGCTCCAATGGCGCAACCACCTGGTAATGGCATTTGTGCCGTTCCTAGCCGGGCTAATATTGCCCCTATGGCAAAAAAACTGGCCCGGAGTTGGGTAACTAGTTCGTAGGGCGCTTTTGATGTGGTAATTTCGCTGGCGTTGATATCTAAAATGTCGCCTTGTCTGGTGAGGCGAACACCTAAAGCTGACAAAACCTGACTCATCCGCTCTACATCCGCCAATAAGGGAACGTTGCGGATACGACAATCGCCTGAACACAGCAAGGAGCCAGCCATGATTACCAGTGCTGAATTTTTAGCACCACTAATTTTTACATGACCTCGCAAAGGATGCCCACCCCATATTTGCAAGACTGAGGAGTCTGCTTCCGGAGAAAGCTTGGCATCTGGTAAGCCGCTAGAAGGATTAATAAGCCTACCTCCAAAAAAAATAGGTAATTTTATAGGTTAGAAGTTGGTTTTGATTCTACAGTAAAGAGTTGGTTAGTCTACATTTTGTCGGACATCTTGTATAAAGAAATTTGGCTTTAGATATTAATTAAAGGCTGTAAGCAAGCTGTAGCAAGCTTTATGAGAATTTAACTATTTTAGCCAGCCGGGAAGGCAAGAAAGAACACAGATTCATTCTAAATTCGCACTTGACAAAAATAAATATTTAAGTAAAGATAAGAAGCTGTCGATAAAACATCGATACCAGCGGAACTGGCGGAATGGCAGACGCGCTAGATTCAGGTTCTAGTGCCGCAAGGCTTCCGGGTTCAAGTCCCGGGTTCCGCATATTAATTTTGGTTGAATCCAAAATCCTCAATTGTGTTAACTAGTCTACAAAACTCTTTAGTCAAACAAATCCGGAAGCTGCACTCTACCAAAGAGCGACATAAGCAGCAATTGTGTTTACTGGAAGGAACACACCTGTTACAAGAAGCTTGTGTGATGAATTATCCCCTGGTGACAGTTTGTTGTACCCCAGAATGGCAAATAGCCCACCCGGAACTCTGGGAAGAGGCTTGTAGCCACAGTGAAAGGGTGGAAATTGTTAGTCAGGAAGTTTTAACTGCGATCGCCACTACAGTCCAACCAGATGGTGTAATTGCCACAGCCCAACGGTTGATTAATCAAAATCAAGTCCCCTTTAATGGTTTAGTTTTAGCCTTGGAAACTATCCAAGATCCCGGTAATCTAGGGACGATAATTCGCACGGCGGCGGCGATTGGCGCAACGGGGTTATGGCTGAGTGACGATAGTGTAGATTTAGACAGTCCCAAAGTTTTGCGTGCTTCTGCGGGTCAGTGGTTTCGCGTCGCCACAGCAGTGAGTGAAGATTTGAAAGCGACAGTAGAACAAAGTCAGCAAGCCGGAATGCAGGTAGTTGCAACTTTACCCACGGCAAATTTAACTTATTGGGATGTAGACTGGCGAAAACCCAGTTTAATTTTACTGGGTAATGAAGGGGCTGGTTTGTCGCCAGATTTAGCCAGCATGGCTGATCAGCAAGTGAAAATACCCCTGAGTCCAGGAGTAGAGTCTTTGAATGTGGCGATCGCAGCTGCTTTAATGTTGTATGAAGCTCAAAGGCAAAAAATTTGTAATTCGTGAACCCTATTTTTTGTTTTTTTTGTCAAGATATGCTTCAATATCAGCAACGGCATCCTCCAACTCTGCTAAATCAATATCTATTAAATCTTCAATGAGTTCAGCTTCATCTCTACGGCTGTGATTCAGTTTTGGTTTCACTTCATCTTCAATGGAACGTTTTGGCAAGATAACCTCTAAATCCTCTAGAGATTCCTGAAACTTTTGGTCTGCGGCGTGGTGCTGATTTTGCTCCATAATAATAATTATTGATGTAAAACTTCTGATTTGGTAGCGTCATCTTGATGGCTATTTTTACATATGCAAATTTTGTATCATATATAACTTTAAGTTTTGTGTCTATCGGCAAAAAGCCAATAACACTGTATCAACTCTATACATTAAATATCTAGACGGCAAGTTTAGTCGCAATAAACCGCCGGGGTTTCAACTCCCTGATTATAGCGAACGTCGTTTTGAGAGGACTGGTGAGAGATTTCGGTCTATTTTTTTTAATTAATTTCTGCTATCTACCAAACAAAATACCACCAAATGTAATTCCCGGTTACCGTGATCAGAAGCACTTACCTAGCTAGGGTTTGCAAATGTTACCGAATAGGAATTTCAATCACAAATTTTGTTCCTTTTCCTACTTCAGAATAGCAAGTGAGTTTACCACCATGTTTTTCTACAACTATCTGATAACTAATAGATAATCCCAAACCTGTACCTTTACCTATTGGTTTAGTGGTAAAAAATGGCTCGAATAAACTAGAGTGGATTTCTTGTTGAATCCCTATACCATTATCTATAATATTAATTGCTACCCATTCATTGTCAATTTGGTTAGTGCAAATAGTAATCGTAGGAGTAAATAGTGAATCTTTAGTACTTTTTTCCTGAAGAGCATCAATGGCATTACTAATAATATTCATAAATACTTGATTAAGTTGACCGGAATAGCATTTTAATAAAGGTAAATCTCCATACTGTTTAATTAGCTCAATGGACACTTCTTGTGTCTTGATCTTATGACTGAGAATCAACAGTGTGCTTTCAATTCCTTCATGTAAATTTACTTCTTTATATTCAGATTCATCTAATCTAGAAAAATTTCGTAAAGATTTAACTATTTGGCTAATTCGTTTGGTTCCCATGTGCATGGAATTGATGATTTTTTGCAAGTCTTCTACCAAAAAATCTAGGTCTATATTTTTTATGCTTTCTTGAATATATAATGGGGGTTGAGTATACTCTTGCTGATATTGAGCCAAAAGTTCCAATAAATTATTAATATAGTTTTCTAAATAATTAATGTTGCCATAAATAAAATTAATAGGATTATTTATTTCATGGGCAATTCCAGCCACCATTTGTCCTAAACTGGACATTTTTTCAGTTTGAATCAATTGGCTTTGGTTTTCTTGTAACCTTTGTAAAGTATCTTGGAGTTGTTGCATTTGCTGATGAATAGTTTGTTCTCTTTTTACAAGTTCGTCAGCCATTAAATTAAAACTTGTGGCTAGGTCTCCTATCTCATCATTTGCAATTATTTTGGCGCGTTCATGGATATTACCTGCGGAAAATGCCTGAGTCGTTTTTCGTAAAAGTTTAATTGGATAAGCGATTGCTCTCCCCAAAAGAATTACTAATCCTACATCTATAACTAAAGCCAAAATAGCAATCACGCTTTGGATAAGCAAACTTTGCTGAAGTAAAGCATTTAAATCTGTCTCTGGAGTACCCCTTACTAATATGGCGATTGGTTTACCAGAGAAGTTAGAGACTGTCTTTGCAGCCATAGTATAGGTTTTACTCTGTAATTTTATCCGTTGAGCTACTTTTTTACCTGGGACTGCGATTGCAGCTTTAAGTAATGAATTGTCGGGTAAAGGGGTATCCAATAAAATTTCATCTGCATGAGGATAAATAGGAGAAGAACTTTTGTTGTTATCCGTAGCTAATGAAGCTGTAGCTAATTTAAAATCTCCCTCCCCTGGGAGCGAATAAATTGCACTATAACCGCCACCATAAGTTAAAACAGTTTCTTTGACTATGGGCAGTTTTTGGTTGACAATATCTCCAGAAACTAAAACTCCAATAACTTCCTGAGTTTCTGGCTCTTTTACTGGTGTAATTGTATAGCGAATCAATAGTTGCTGCGGTTTTATCTTGGGAAGTAGTGTTGGTGATTCCTGAGTTAATTCTTCCCAACTGATAATTTCACTAGACTTGATTTGTTGAGGATGAAGTAATACCTGGGTAACTAAATTATTGGGGTTAAAAATTTCACCACTGCGATCTCTATTAGCATTGACAATAATTCGTAAGTCCCTACCTACTAATGTCGCATATTCTATATTTCTAGCTTTGGTTTCATTCTCAAGAATCTGCTGGACTTGTTCCTTTAAATCTGGGTCTAATTTGGGTTCTCTTGCAGCAGCAATAATGGCAATGTTATCAGATTGTCCTCGAAATCCAAATCCCATTTGATCGATTTTGATATTATAATTAATCTCAGTTACAGCTAGCTCAGATTGAGCTTGGTTAACTAATATAGTCCGTCCTCCATTGATAATTAAAACTACTCCAACTCCCAAGAGTCCTACAATTGAAATTACTTCGGAGGAGAATAAACCAATTAATTGTTTGTGGCGAATTGGTAAGTTATAAAACCACTTTAACCCAGTGAAGTTTTTACCCATATTAATAAATGTGTAGCAATTGCCAAGGTAATTTAAGCATAAACAATAAATATAGCCATCCTATTTGATTTATGAATTTATCGAACCGCCAAGTCGCCAAGGTCGCCAAGTGAAGAAGTAAACAGGTTCATAAATGATTTAGGACTGCTATAGTCTCTTAACTGTGGAGAAAGATGCCTTTAGTTTCTTTCGGAAGAATAGTTTTAATTCCTGTGCATTTATACCAGAGAGAGTCAAAGACTATGAGATGTAGTGATAATTTTAGTTTAAATCTGGTTTTATGGTTTGTCCAATGTAATAGACTTATCCGAAAATTAGGTTTTCACCCTTGCTGTACAAGGCTTTGATACTCATTTGCGGATATGCCTACTGGTAATTTACGTCCTGGAGAAAAGCCTTTTTTTGTGATGGCATCAACTACAGGAAACGACAAAAAAAGCTTATTTATTTGTTGTAGAAGTATGATTCTGAAGCCGTTGTCTAATGAGTATTAGTTGCTCTTGGTTACTAATGGGGGAGCGTGGCGCTGGTAATTCAGTATTAGGCCAGTCGGGTAAATCATTGCAAGGACATAACAAGGCAGGCATCCCCACGCTTCGTATGGGTACTGGCATTTCACAACGGCCACAAGCCGACACTTCCCAAGCGGGTGTTAGGAGTTCGCGAATGGTTTCATTAGTACCTTCTAGGTAACAGTCGCCTGTGGTCTGGGAAAGAATTGTTTGCCAACATTCTTCAAATTCTTGACTGTAGCGATCGCCTTTCAGAACTGGTTGGGGCAGAAAGGTCGCCTTACCATTGCCAACTACGACTTTCTTACCCAACTGAAACCAGTAGGCAAGATACTCTTTAACTTCTTGTGTGGTTGCCATATCGAAATTTTAAAGTTTTTACCGGAGATTTTGCCGTTGGAATACTTAATTTTAAATTAAATTTTCAGAACTGGGTAATGGTGTCCCCAAAACGCTGAGATTGAGAACATGACCGCCAGTGACTAAATAAACAGGTTCACAAATTGCCCCTAACTGGCGGATAAGAGAACCCAAGCGATCGCGAAACAAGCGACCCAGGGGATAAGCTGGAATTACGCCCCAACCTGTTTCTTCAGCGACAAATACCATATCAGCCGCCACCAGTTGCACTGTTTCCAATAACTCAGCCTGGGTATTTTTCCAAGTATCCTGATCTTGTTCTAAAAGATTAGCTACCCAAGTACCCAAAGAATCAACCAAAAGGCAGGTATTTGGCTTGGCATCAGCTAGAGTAGCTGATAATTCTACAGGTACTAAAAGTGTAGACCAATCTGAGGGACGGCGTTTTTGGTGTTCTTGAATACGTTTGTCCCATTCGGCATCGGCTGGGTTTTCAATAGCTGTGGCTACGTAAACCACAGTTTTTCCTGACTGTATTGCCAGAATTTCTGCCCATTCGCTTTTACCAGATTTTGCCGGGCCTGTGACTAAAATGACTTTGCTCAAAGCTATATCCTGATTAATTGCTATTATTTGTTGCTAATAACTTTATCAAAGCTAAAATGAGCAACATTATGATTATTTATGCCAAAATTGGCAAAAGCGATCAACCAAACGACCCCATTTGGAAATATTCAACACTATTGGGGACTGCACATTTCAGGATATTTTTATGAAAACAGGTTTAAAACGTATTGAAGCAACTTTACATGATTTAGGGAATCGTAGCACTACCCCCACAGAAGCGGGTGATTCCTTAAAGTCGTCTTTTTCTTTTAGGATTAGCGTGGGAGCAACGGAATCTACAGCCAGTGCAGATGCTTCATCGGTAAAACAAACAGAGGAAGTAGGTACAGAATCCCCCAGTGAGTATTTTGCCGATCCGAATTTATTTCCTCAGCATAACTCTGTGCAAACCTTTCCAGCCCAAGATATGGGCGGCAAAACACCCAGCCTACCCAAGTTCAAAAATCCTAGCTTCAGTAGCCATCGCCACGGAGCTAATCCGGCATTAGCAATGAATATATTGCAAGAAATTCAGGAACATATCGCTGGTTGGCAGAGAGAACTCCAAACAAATTTGCAGCAAATTCAAGATATTTACTTAGAAGGCCCGATTGTGAATGGCTGGTTAGAGTCCAATCTCAAAGAACCAGAACAGGGAAAAACTGCTACACTTCGCCACGGGGAAGTTGACCAATTGATGGACTACGTAGAAGAAATTTGTACAACCAGTGGGAAGGTATCTGAGCAATCCGCCCAGACTGGCTATAGTCTACATGGTTTGGATGCTGCGGGTAAAGTCTGGTCGCGTCCTTGTCCATCAGAGCAGTTACCGATTGTGAGTATGGCGATCGCACGTCACCAAAAATTACGCCAACTTTTGGGGCGCAAGCAGTATTTAGAAACCCGCCTGAGTCAATTGGCAGAAACTCTGGTAGTTTTACACAGTAACATTCAACAGGTTTGAGTAGAACCGGGAAACGAGGTTTTACTGAAATTAACTCACTCAATTGAAAATCTATCCTATGCCAGATCACCAAATCTCTGCCATCATCTGCACTCACAATCGAGATTCCTACTTAGGTGCTGCGATTGATAGTTTGTTGGCACAGGATTTTACTGCTGAGTTTGAAGTTGTGGTCGTAGATAATGGGTCTAGCGATCGCACTCGTGAAGTGGTAGAACAAAGGCTGGGCGACCCTCGTGTTAAGTACGTCTTTGAACCCACCATTGGTTTATCTGTAGCCCGTAATACTGGAGCCAGAGTTGCGAGGGCGGAAATTCTCGCTTATTTAGATGACGATGCCGTAGCTAGTGTTTCCTGGCTGCAAGTCTTATATACTGCCTATCAAAATCATTCTCAACTAGCGATCGCTGGGGGGAAAGTGACTCTGTTATGGCCGCCCAACATCGAACCGCCACCCTGGCTATCTCCTGGGTTAGCCAGCAATCTAGGAGCATACGATTTAGGCGATCGGATGATTTACATTCAGCAGCCAGGTTTAACCCCTAGAGGCTTGAATTACTCCCTACGCCGCAGTTTTCTGGATGAAATCGGTGGTTTTGATCCTCATCTCGGTCGAGTCGGAAAAAACTTATTATCCAATGAAGAATTGCAAATGACAGAATTTGCCCTCCAGCGTGGTTGGCAAGTGGCATACCTTCCCGAAGCTTTAGTTGCTCACAATGTCGCTCCAGAACGCCTCAAACGCTCCTGGTTTTTAAATCGCGGCTGGTGGCAAGGTATTAGTGAGTGCTATCGAGAACAACTGGCTGGTCAAGCCGATATTGGTCAGTTGCAACGGGGTAGTGAGCGATTTTTGCGGGGTTTATACAAAGCATTAAAATATTTTGCCAATCCGGCAGAACGTTTTGACAAACTTGTGTATGCTTATGGGCAGATAGGTTACTTAAATGCTGCTATTCAAGGCTTACTATCAATTAATAAGAAGTCATAAATTTTATGTCATCTAAAATACTAGTTTCTCTAGTAAAAATTTTTTTCATGACAAATGACTAATGACAAATGACTAATGACCAATGACCAATGACCAATGATTAATGACCAATCTTTTGTAGATTTACGTAAATATGATCAATCCTGGTTTGATCGGGGGCGACCTAGTTGGTATATTTTTTTATGGTGGTTTGTGCAGGCGATCGCTTTTCCTCTAACTCCTCATTCTTTCAGTAGTTGGCGTTGTAGTATACTCCGAATATTTGGCGCTAAAATTGGCAAAAATGTATTAATTCGACCTACCGCCCGTTTCACCTACCCTTGGAAAGTTAGCATTGGCGACTACAGTTGGATTGGTGATGATGTAGTTTTATACAGTCTGGATCAAATTCGCATCGGTAAACATTGCGTAATTTCCCAGAAAAGTTATCTGTGTACTGGTAGCCATGATCTTGAAGATCCTGCCTTTGGGTTAAAAACAGGAAGCATTACCATTGGCAATGGGGTCTGGTTGGCAGCAGATTGTTTTGTGGGCATAGGAGTAGAAGTTGGTTCTAATGCCGTGATTGGCGCACGTAGTACTGTTTTTACTGATATGCCGGCTGGACAGGTGTGTTGGGGAAATCCTTGTCGTCCTAAGTATCCCAGACAGAAGAATCAGGAAACAGCAACCACGTAGAAGTGTTCCTAATTCCCAATTGCTAGGAGGGGATTTGATTAAGTAGGTCGGCGTAAATAATTATTGTTGGAATAAGGCAGGGGGCAGGGGGCAGGG
>NZ_CAWQOY010000146.1:0-33273 GCF_963896525.1 Nodularia sp. LEGE 04288 | reverse complement strand
TGTATAAGAGACAGGGGCAGGGTGCAGGGTGCAGGGGGGAAAAAATTGTAACTTCCCAATGACCAATGACCAATGACCAATGACTAAAAACTGTTACAGTCTATGACGCGATCGCCATATGATCATGTTGGCAGTGTTAGGATGCCGTAAAAACGTTGAGAGAGACACCTTTATGGCAGAAACACTTTCTGGACAAACTCCGCTATTTGGTGGTAGCACTGGCGGTTTGCTGACCAAAGCAAAAGAAGAAGAAAAGTACGCTATCACTTGGACAAGCCCCAAAGAACAAGTTTTTGAAATGCCTACAGGTGGTTCAGCCACTATGCTCAAAGGCGAAAACCTGCTATACATAGCTCGTAAAGAATATGGTATCGCATTGGGCGGTCAACTCCGGAAGTTCAAAATCACAGATTACAAAATTTACCGGATTTTACCCTCTGGAGAAACCACTTGCATTCACCCGGCTGATGGTGTCTTCCCAGAAAAAGTCAACGCAGGACGCGAACAAGTACGTTTTGTACCTCGCAGCATTGGGGAAAACCCCAGTCCCGCAAAACTTAAGTTCAGTGGTAAAGCTACCCACGATGCTTAAACGCTAGAAAGTGGGGAGTGGGGAGTAGGGAGTAGGGAGTAGTGAAAAGAACGGTACAAATTTGATACCCAGTTTTCCATTCTCCATTCTCTAATTTCCCCATTCCCCATTCTCTAATTTCCCCATTCCCTAAATTCTATGATGTTTCCCGATTTTTCTGATTTTTCTCAGCTCGCTTTACAAGGTAATTTTGTTCCGGTGTATCAGGAATGGATAGCAGACCTCGATACGCCTGTCTCAGCTTGGTATAAAGTTTGTGCTGGTCAGCCTTATAGTTTTTTGCTGGAATCGGTGGAAGGTGGGGAAAAAATCGGACGTTATAGTTTACTCGGTTGCAATCCGCTATGGATTTTATCAGCCAAGGGTGACACTACAACTCAGACACATCGAGACGGTTCGCAAGTTGTGTTTACAGGTGACCCCTTTACAGCTTTAGCTGAATGTTTGGAACCTTTTAAACCGGTGACTTTACCCCAGCTACCGCCAGGAATTGGGGGATTGTTTGGATTTTGGGGCTATGAATTGATTCGGTGGATTGAGCCACGTGTGCCAATTCATCTACCAGATGAGCGTAATATTCCTGATGGATTATGGATGCAGGTAGACCACCTGTTGATTTTTGACCAGGTGAAGCGGAAAATTTGGGCGATCGCCTACGCAGATTTACGTGACCCAGAAGTGAATTTGCAAGCAGCTTATGAACAAGCGTGCGATCGCGTCACACAGATGCTGTGTAAGTTATCTTTACCAGTGTCACCGCAAAAAACTATTTTAGAATGGACTCCCCCAGGAACGCAGAATGTAGGGGGAATAGAGGAATATACCAGCAACTTCACCCGCCCAGAATTTTGCGCCAGTGTGGAAAAGGCGAAAGAATATATTAAAGCTGGTGATATTTTCCAAGTAGTAATTTCTCAGCGTTTATCCACAGAATATACAGGCGACCCCTTCGCCCTTTATCGTTCCCTGCGCCAGATAAATCCTTCGCCTTACATGGCTTTCTTTAACTTCCAAGATTGGCAAATTATCGGTTCCAGTCCAGAGGTGATGGTCAAAGCCGAACGCGATGCAGATGGTGGGGTATTAGCCACAGTCCGCCCCATTGCGGGGACACGTCCACGGGGTAAAACTACCAAGGAGGATGAAGCCTTTGCAGAGGATTTACTCCAAGACCCCAAGGAAACTGCGGAACACGTCATGTTAGTTGATTTAGGGCGGAATGATTTGGGGCGGGTTTGTGAAAGTGGTAGTGTCAAAGTTGACGAATTAATGATCGTTGAGCGTTATTCCCATGTCATGCACATTGTCAGTAATGTGGTGGGTAAGTTAGCACCAGATAAGACTGCTTGGGATTTACTCAAGGCTTGTTTCCCTGCGGGGACTGTGAGTGGTGCGCCTAAAATTCGGGCGATGGAAATTATCAATGAGTTAGAACCGAGTCGCCGGGGTGTTTATTCTGGTGTCTATGGTTATTATGATTTTGAAGGACAATTGAATAGTGCGATCGCAATTCGCACAATGGTATTGCAGAATAATACTGTAACTGTCCAAGCTGGTGCAGGTTTGGTGGCTGATTCTGAACCAGAGAAGGAATATGAGGAGACTTTGAATAAGGCGCGAGGGTTGTTGATAGCAATTCGTTGTTTACAGTGATGTTTTTTTCTCACGCAGAGGCGCAGAGGCGCGGAGAGTAAGAGATGAGAAGAGTGGAGTTTGTCTTTGGCATCGGGAATACCTTAATATACTAATTTTAATCAATGTACGTTTTTCGCCTTCAAGATACTTTTACTAATTGGAAACTGGTCGAGATGACTTAATAGTGACAATTAGATGAGAATACCAAGCAGTGAAAGATTCAATTATATATTTGTATGTTTGAGGTTTTAATCTGACTTCCTTAATAGTTTGAGAAACTAACTCTTTCCAAATAAATCTTTCTTCTTCTTCTCCTTCAATAAGGAATGCTATTTCTCCATCAAATGCTTCAGAGAAACCAGGACATATACAGAATTTTCTATATTTTTGCTCCCGTTTTGCTAAATGCGAATAAGATGCCATATTATCATCGGAGTTATCACCGTAAATTGCAGAATTAAGAAATTCCCAAACTTCTCCGGGAGTCATTTTCATCAAATTTGAATCTTGCCTTTTTCCGCATTCTGTTAAAGATATCTTAAAATTACTGTAAGGCAAATCTAGGATTACTGTCTGTGAAAAATCTCCGATCACAAATCCTCCAGCCCAAAGAACAATATTTCCCAATAAGTAATCTTGTGGATCGCTTTCTATTTGATCTAACAAGCACTCTAAAGCCAATTCTTGTTTAACTCCGAATAACATAAATTATCTCTTACACCTAGCCCTATTAAATTTTTTCAACCTTATATTTAAAAGCTGTGAAATAGTCTGTTAAACCTGGCGAAAAATCTAAACCCAAAGAATTGGTATCAATACTCAAGCTAGAAAATACACTCTTAGAACGAATATAGTTAACATCCCGCATTAATAAGCGGCGAATAATTTCCACATAATCAATATTTTGGATATCTTCGTCGGTGTGAATGGAAAAAACCGATAAATCAAGACACAAAACCCGATACTTGCGCCGATATTTGATCAAAATTAAAGTATCAGCGTTGAGAAAATCACCTTTCGCTTTATATTTACTAATATACTTAGCAGCATTTTCTAATTTATCAAACTGGGAAAGAACATCTTTAAACCATTGCGTCTCATCGGTTTGATAAGTTCCAATACTGTTATCACCTTGAAAGCAGCATTGATAATATAAAATTTCCAAATGTCGGAAGTTCTCTGGTTTATCGCATCCCACAGATGTGAGATATTCGCGAAAGAAATTTAATCCCGATAAAAATCCCTTTTGAACAAAAAATTGACACCAAGTATCAGCTATGTTTTTTTCTAGTTTACTGACTACTTTATCAACTATTCTATCTCGAATTTTAGAAAATCTCAGATATTTAAGTTCGTTGCGATATAAGTTTCCAAATTTTTGCTTGATTTGGTTTTGGTGAATGTAAGATAAAATCCCAATATTAAATCCTACTTCAAATAATCTTCCTAAGTCATCAGCTATTTTTGCTGTCATTTTAATTTATTCTATTATTTTTGTTTAAACGAACCGCCAAGTCGCCCGCGCGCAGCGATGCCCGCAAGGGCTGTAGTACGCCAAGAAGGAAAGAAGAAAGGAAGTTATGAGAGGACTAAAGTCCTGACTACGAAGTTTGTTGCGGGGTTTGGAGGATGTCTCTGATGTAGGTTAAAAATGCTAAGGAGTTAAATTCTGCTGTTCCTCGACTATGTTTAAATAAAGCCAGTTCACCAATTGATTCATCTCCGATGAGATTTTGATAAGGATCTAATTTCAGTTCGATTTTACCCGATTTTTCATAACGGGAAAAATGAAATAAGGTTAAGCATTGCAAAATCTCATTTTTTAACTGGCTTTGGTTGGAAATTAGTCCTCTTCTAATATCTTCGTCATCCAGTATACCTTTATAAATGTTCAATAATGTTGCGTAAGACATCACACCGTTATAGTTATTATCTTTAGAAACTGCGATTCCATTAAACAAGTTGAAAAATATCACAGATTGTTTATTGCTATCTTCTGCTAACTCGGTGAGTTCGATGGTATCTTGAATATATAATGATGTTGAGTTGATATTGTCTCCTACTTTGACTGCATAATATTTGTCAAAGAACATGGGATAAATTTTAATATCATCTCGTTCTGTTCTTAAAGCTGTAATCACATTTTTGGACATAAAAAATAGTCCATCATCTTCGGTTTGAGTAATATGTAATGTGCTGCTGTAAGGAACTTTCGCTATATAAATAAAATGTCTATATCCTTTTTTATACAGTTTATCTACATTCTCGACTATGACGCTGGGATATTCAAACATATCTTGATGATCATCATAGTTCTCTGAGAATGTTTTTAATAATCTCAATTTCACTGTTTGCGGTTCAATTTGGAAATCTATAATTTCTCCCATCAGGTTAGATTTTTTTGTTTCGGTTCCCCATCTACTATCGCTGACTCGACTGGAAACTACAATAATCGCTAGTTTATCTAGTTCTTTAAATTCAAATTTATCTGGATTCTGTAAAGTAAATTTTTTGGGTAAGACAGAATACAAGGAACTTAAAGTGTTGAGAATTTTAAATTTATCCTTTGCAAAGGAAAACTCACTAATATCTATTCCCTGGGAGTTACTCCGAGATTTTTCGTTAAATAAATGGGATAATACACCAGTCAAGGAAATTATGAATTTTTCTATGGGTGCATCATCAGTTTTGTTTTTGAGGTGTATCTTCAACATGGGAATAAATAACTTTGACTGTTCTTCTAGCAAGACATACAAACAAACATATGCTAGTAAACTGTAGGTGATTTTGTAAATAAACTCTTGATGAGAGTCTAGTTTTTCAGTTTCTGATTGATAAGGAAATATTAGTAAGTTACGCTGTGGAAAGTTGGCGTTATAAAATTTTTGGCATTTTTCATTTTTTGTTGGTAAAAATATTACGGGTAAAACACCAATATTCTGTTGTATATCATATTCGATGTTAAAGGTTTCTCTGTCATCAGTCTCTAAAAAGTTAATTTCGCTGATAGTCATTTTGGCTTGGAGACTGACAAGGGAGTTTGTCTGGGTGGTTGCTTCTCCTAAGTTGATGTATTTGAGACAATCTTTAGGATTTTTTTCTAACCCAGTTTTAAATAATGTATTTCTACCATCAATAGTATCGATATCATTTTCTAAAATACTATATTTCACAGAAATATGTAGCGGATATTCTCTGCTAGGAAATTGAGTTTTACACTGGATGAGGTTTTGTAATACTTTTTTGAGTGTGTCGATTTTCTGTTGAACATTTACTTTCTTGAAACCTGCTATCCAACTTCTAAATAAATTTTCCTTCGCTTCATCATTACCACCCTGCAATATTGGTAGGATATCTTTTTCAAATTTCTCCCTGGGATTATAGTTTAATTCATTTTGGGGGTGATAATTTTCATCTGAGGGATTTTCACGAGATGCAAATACAAAATAATACAATAATGCTATCTTTAAAACTTTATTAGCAAATATGGAGTTTCTAGATTCGTCTGCTATCTCTTGTTTATGTTCGTCACTATCTGGATTTAACAGATTGAGATTATAATCAAAGACGGTTCTACCTCCATAGGCTTGAACTTTACCATCAAATTTCAACTTGATACCAAAGACAAATTCTACTTTTTCTCCATATTCATCTTCTGTTTCTCCTAAGTAACCTGCGATAATAGGGATAATCGGAAGCATATCAAATGCTTCACTCCGAGAAAATATATTTTGGTAATTAACTTGTGTTTCCTGATAGTTAACTAAATATTCACCGTCTGCTTTACTGCTATCGTTAATGAAATCATCCAACAATTTCAATCTTCTGATTAAATCTGCTAAATATATTGTTCCTTTAAAGTTTTCATCACTAGCATTTTCGTTAACATTTTCGGAAAGAAATTCTAAATATCTAATCTTGGCTAGCCTTTTTAATTTACCTAATGTTTCTTGGTTAACCAGATTTTCTAATTTGTAGATATCAGAGTTACTATTCTCCTTTAAATTATCTAAAATATATTCTATATCTTCCCTCTCTGTGGAACTTGCAGCCACAAATTCCTTCTCTATATAGTTATTAATTCCCTCTAATAATTGTGAAGTAAAATCACGGGGTTTATCTACTGAAATTTTGAGTTTATGCGCTTTTAGTAATTGTCTTTGTTTGCCGTCATCTTTTTTAAGTGTTAATCGCTGTTTTTGTAAGTTTTCACTTTTAGGAAAGCTATATGTTAGGTTAAATTTTTCCGGTTTTCCGCGAAATGTCTGCAAATCACTGATGAGTTGTTTAATTAATGCAAATCTATCTGGAGAATCTGTCTTCTCAGAAATCTTGGTTAAGCTGTTCTGAATACAAGCGGTAATTTCTCTAATTTGTGCTGGAAATTTTTCTTGAGAACCAGAACTAAAGTTAAGGGTAGCTGTTTTGACTGATTTAGCGTTTCCTAAAGGACTGTCTACTTGTAAAGCAGCTATTTGAGTGGCTATTTTATTAATATCAATTAGTAGCCATTTATTGTTGTTACGGATTTCAAATATCTGTTCGTTTTTTAAAGCTTGTAATATCTTGGTTAATAAATCAGTATAATCCACATTGGCTAAGTCGGGATTTGTTGTTATTTTATTCACTTTGATAACCCTGATAATTTAAATTAATTCAATTAATAATTGAGTATAAAATAGAGGAATTAATAAGTCAATAACAGTAAAATTACTGCTAAGTAAAATATTTTGATAACTTGATGTTTAGTAGTCATAAAAAAAGTCCACTTGCGCGGACTTTGATGCAGTTTAATTTGTAGAAAAATAAAGTTACGCCAAGGCTGCTATTTTCTCTAACAACCCTTGAAATAATCTCAACCCGTCACTACACCCCAGCGCGGCATCTGATGCCCTTTCTGGGTGCGGCATCATGCCTAAAACGTTGCCTTGTCGATTGCAAATGCCGGCGATGTTGTTGAGTGAACCGTTGGGATTTTCTCCTGCATAGCGGAAGACGACTTGCCCATGATCTTCAATGGCTGATAAAGTTGCTGGATCAGCATAAAATCGCCCTTCACCGTGGGCAATGGGTAAAGTGATAGTTTCACCTGTTGTATAGGATTGCGTCCAATTGGTGTCGGTACGCTCAACTTGCAAGGGGACGCGATCGCATATAAAATGCAAATCCCGATTCCTCGTTAATGCCCCTGGTAACAACCCTGCTTCAGTTAATACCTGAAAACCATTGCAAATACCAAGAACAAACTTACCTTGTTTAGCATGGTTAATCACCTGCTGCATCACAGGCGAGAACTGAGCGATCGCACCACAGCGCAGATAATCCCCGTAACTAAAACCACCAGGTACAATTACCACATCCACATCAGCGATGTCTGTTTCTTGATGCCAAACCATGCGAGTCGGTTGACCCAGCAAGTCTCTGGTCACATAAGCCACATCGCGATCGCAATTAGAACCCGGAAAAACCAAAACCCCAAATTTCATCATTTAGTCAGTAGTCATTGGTCATTAGTCAATGGGAGTGGGGAGTGGGGAGTGGGGAGTGGGAAATTCATCTTCTCCCGTTCTCCCTCATTCCCCAACCCCTGTTAAATGACTCCCGTTTGTGTTTCCACCTCTATCAAATCAAAGCGATAATTTTCAATCACCGGATTTGCTAGCATTTGGTCACAGATACGTTCAAGGTCTTGACGCGCTTTAATCTCTTCAGTCGAAGTGATGGTTAGTTCAATGTACTTACCAATCCGCACCTGTTCAACATTGTTGTATCCCAGCTGCTGGAGACCGGATTGTACAGCCACACCAGCAGGGTCTAGAACTGAAGGACGAAGCGTCACGAAAATTTTAGCTATATACTTCCTTTGCACAGGCTTTTTGCTGAATGCTGCGATCGCTATACTATAACTTTCTGCCCCAACTGAGTGAAAATAAGATGATGAAGCGGTTACAGTTAAGTAATTAGTTAGCCAATATAACAGCTTCTACTACAGTGGCGAATTTAAATAATTATCTATGAGAGCCATACACACCCGCAGTCAAGAGCGGATTTTGAGCCTACTGAAAACCATCCAACAAGGTATTTCTGCCCAAGATATTTACGTAGAATTACGGAATCGAAATCAGAGCATGGGTTTAGCAACGGTTTACCGCTCCCTAGAGGCCTTAAAACTAGAAGGTATGGTGCAGGTCAGGACTTTGGCTAACGGTGAAGCCCTCTATAACCTAGCCCAACAAGACAAACACCACCTCACTTGCCTCCAGTGTGGCGTTTCAATTCCGATTAATCAATGTCCCGTTCATAACCTAGAAGGCGAGTTGGAATCCAGCCACAAGTTTAAAATTTTTTACCACACACTGGAATTTTTTGGTTTGTGTAGTCAATGCCAAATCAATCAAACTGCTGGTGTAGGTGTACATTAAAAAAAATTATGAGTTAAAAGTTATTAATTGCAAAATTTTAACTTTTAACTCTGTTTATGACAGACGTGATTGATCACGCTTTTTTAGCTTGAACGTTTCTGATTTCCCCCTGATGCCTCACCGCCAAACAAAGGGTTAGCAGAACCATCAGAAACAATAGAACGCATCCCTTCTAAAGTAGCAGGAATACTGCGGGGGTCCATAAACATCACCTTACTGCTGTCACTACTGCCAATCTTCGTACCCATTTCCAAATAATTTTGGGCAAGTAAAAACTGTAATGCTTCTTGTGCGCCTGGTTCAGCATTCAGAGTTTTGGTAATGATTTGCAGTGCTTCTGATGTTGCTTGTGCCTTCAGAACCTGTTGCTGACGTTCAGCTTGAGCTTGCAATACAATAGATTTTTGTTGCGCTTCAGCATGGAGAATCGTGGATTTTTGCCGAGCTTCAGCGTCCAAAATTTGCGCCTCAGCCTTACCCCTAGCGCTATTAACAGCAGATTCCCGTTCACCCTCGGAAGTGAGAATTGCCGCCCGTCTGCGCCGTTCTGCCGCCATTTGCAACTCCATTGATTCTCGCACCGTCTGGGATGGCACAATATCTCGCAATTCCACCCGCGTGATTTTTACGCCCCAAGGATCAGTCGCAATATCTAACTCACGCAATAACATTTCATTGATTTGAGAACGGGCGGTAAAGGTTTTATCTAACTCCAGTTGTCCCATTTCCGAGCGAATTTGAGTTAGCACCAAGTTCGTCATGGCTGCGTGCAGATTTTCTACCTTATACCAAGCTTTTGCCATATCTACAATCTGCCAGTAAACCACCGCATCAACTTCAATACCCACGTTGTCGCGAGTAATACATTTTTGGGGAGGAATATCTAAGACCTTTTCGCGAATGGTTTGTTGGTAGACGATTTTATCTAAAAAAGGGATGACAAAATTCAGCCCTGGCCCCAGCTTTTGGTTATAGCTACCCAATCTTTCTACTAAGACTTCATTACCTTGATTGACAACTTTCACAGATCCTGCAACCGCAGAACCACCAAGCGCCAAGAAGATGAGTAATATAAATTGCTCCATTTATTTATTCTCCTAATTTCTGAGTAATACCTATGAAACAGGGAATGGGGACTTGGAAGAGGCAGAGGAGCAGGGGGCAGGGTGCAGAGGGGAGTAAATTGGACTTGTACCAAAATCCTTCTCCCTTTCTCCTCCTCTTCTTCTATACACAGTCCTGCCTGTCTGCCTTTGAGCCTGTTTTGCCCCCTAAATTCCCCTAGTTTGGGGGACGAGTGAAAATTCTTGTTCCCCCATAATTGGGGGTTAGGGGGCGATTCGATCACTTGTGTGTACACCGTAGCTCTTCTTCTAGGGACTGGGGACTAGGATTTTTGACTCAGCACACTCAACGCAAGAGATAATCTGGCATCACAATCAAGGTAGTGCCTTCTCTTCTGACTACATAAACTCTTTGATTGGGTGCTACGCTGAGTTGTTCGTCGTCACATTGTGCGCGCCAAGAATTGCCCTCGTATAGTACCCGCCCGGATTGCCCAGCCGGGATTTCTGTTAAGGTTTCGGCTAAAACTGTATCCTGCATTTTCGACTTGCGCCGGCGCGGTTGCAAAAACTTCCGAGAAAGCAAAATCAAAGCTGTGGAAAGCAGTAACCAAACCGCAACTTGCAGCCATAAATTCCCCAAACCCACTACAGACAGTAGCGCCACGATCAAGGCACTAATTCCCATCATGAATTCGACAAAAGCCGATGGTAAGAACAGTTCTATTAAGCACAGAACAGATCCTGCCAGTAGCCATATTAAGGTATAACTTGGCATAGGCATAGCGCCATCCTAGACTCTACATTCATCTAAATGTATTTCTGAGATTAGATACACCCAGACTGTGACCGTTTACGGAAAATCAAACTTGATCTTTTGAGGATCATGTTTGATTAACTTCAGTAACAAGCTGTAATCATGGGTACAGGAATCCAGTCTATTCTAGCGTTCACCTCTTTGAAACTTAAATTTAATCGAAATTCACAAGTTGGTTTATTTTTTGACTTTATACATTCATGATTTCGACACAGCGAATAATTTATTGCGTCAATCCAGGCTGTACTCACCCCATTAATCCTGTGGGGGAGAGTGTTTGTGCAAGTTGCCAAACTCCTTTAGTTCACCGCTATCTCTGGGCTAGTGGTTCCTTAGCAGCTGCCATTTTACCCAAAACTAAAGTGCTAGATAGGTATGAGGTGATCACACCGCAGGTTTGGTTAGATACTCAGCCGGGGTTACCGCCAACAGTTCCTGAAGAGTTACCAAAAGAGGTTATCCCTTATTTAAGGCTATACCAAGAGCGTTTGCACCTACCGGAAGTGTATGGCTTGGTTTACGCCGCAGAAGCAGGTGCAGATGATATCCTCTTGCTGGAAAATGTGCCGATAGATGAGACAGGAAATCTTTACCCCAGCATTGCGGAAGCATGGGAAAAAGCCACGGCGGTGAGACAAGTTTACTGGCTATGGCAAATTCTCCAACTGTGGAAACCTTTATCAGAGTTAGGAGTTGCCCATAGTTTACTGATGCCAGATAATTTGCGATCGCAAGGTTGGTGTGTCCGACTATTGGAACTTCACCACACAGCAGCTACTCAGAAACCGAGTTTGGCTGATTTAGCTCAATCTTGGCAGCCTTGGGTGGCATCTGTAAATACCCCAGTATCCCAAGAATTAGAAAATATCGTGCAACAGATGTGTAGCACTGAGATAGAGTTAAAAACCATTTCTACTCAACTCAATACCTTATTACTTGCAACGGCGGCAGAATTACCATTCAGCCTGAAAGTGGCAGGGGCAACCGATGTTGGACCCCAATTGCGGCAAAATGAAGATAATTGTTATCCGATGGCTACTAGCGACCTAGATGACCCCATACTGCCACGATTGACGATTGTTTGTGATGGCATTGGTGGACACCAAGGCGGTGAGGTTGCTAGTCAATTGGCTGTACAGTCACTGAAATTGCAAATCCGGGCGTTGTTAACGGAAGTAGAAGCACAAACTGAACCAGTTCCGCCTGATTTATTCCAAGAACAACTAGAAGCCAGTTTGCGGGTCGTGAATAACGTCCTATGCGCTTGTAATGACGAACAGAAACGCCAAGGCAGAGAACGCATGGCCACAACCCTGGTGATGGCAGTACAAGTGCCGCAACGAGTGCCAACGACCTCTGGATGGCAATCAGATAATGCCCATGAACTTTATTTAGCTAATATTGGCGATAGTCGTGCTTATTGGATAACTCCCAACTACTGCCAGTTACTAACAGTAGATGATATTGTGGCGACGCGAGAAGTGCGTTCTGCCCGCAGTCTATATCGTCCAGCGCTAGAGAGAATAGATGCAACTGCCCTCACCCAAGCATTGGGGACAAAAGATGCCGAATTTCTACACATTGTAATTAAACGCTTTATTGTGGAAGAAGACGGAGTATTGCTGCTGTGTTCGGATGGTTTAAGTGATCATAATTGGGTAGAAAAATCTTGGCAGGATTATGTCATCCCTGTATTAGCAGGTCAAATTTCAGTTGCAGATACTGTCAGCAATTGGATTAATTTCGCAAATGAGAAAAATGGTCATGATAATACTTCTGTCGTGATGACTCTTTGCCGAGTATCCAGAGAATATTTAGTGCCAGTCACTCCATTATTGCTTCCTGAAGAACCTGAAAAACTTGAAGAACTTGAAGAACCTGAAGAAGAATCTTCCTTGGCGGAAAGTTCCCAAGCACTACTGGATTTGGATTTGACACTTGATAATCTGCCAGATTCACCCATCCCTACCCCAGTCAAATCACCAATTCAGCGTAAACCTGTGGTGCTAATTGGGGGATTATTGGCTGTGCTGGTAGCGGCTACAAGTCTGGGATTATTGGCTTGGTGGGAAGTTAATCCGCAAGGATTTCAACAGATATGTCGGCAACTTCCCCAAAGAATCCAACCAATATGTCCCAAACCAAGTAAGTAGAGAGTCTGACAAATGACAAATGACAAATGACCAATGACTATTTGTTGTAGAATTAAATTTGTCGTCGAAGCGCACAGCAAAACAAAAGCGGGTTTTTAACTATCCGAATGTCGCTGACTAACCACTATTAAAGCCTGCATGGGCAGGCTTGGTTTGTATAGCAGTTACAGAGGCAGAGGCGTAAAACAAAGCTTCTGTCCCTATGGGAGCTTAAAATTTACTGTTACAAACAGTTGATTTTTCAAGAAAGCAGTTCAGTGAGGAATGCAGGTGGAGATGCTTGTGGAACAGCAAAAGCTAGATATAAATGTTGCTATGAAAGTTGGCGATCGCGTCCGTGTTAAAGAGTCGGTTGTAGTATATCATGAGCCTGATCATCGCGGTCAGGCTTGTGACATCAAAGGTACAGAAGGTGAAGTCATCGGTATTGCTACTGAATGGCAAGGTAGACCAGTCAGCGCTAATCTGCCAATTTTAGTCAGGTTTACTAAAAAATTTAAAGCTCATTTACGTGAAAATGAGCTAGAAGTCATTTAAATGACTCACGAGCGGCGAAACCACTGGAAAATATTTAGTTCGCCGCGCATTTTTTCCAAGTCTTGGCGATGCTGTTCTGCCGTTATTTCATACCACTGGCAATAATTCTCAAACTCTGAGCGGGTGTGAACTTCTTGGTAGAATTGATAAGTTATGTGGTAGTTAGCAAAGGTTTCCTCAACTTCAAATTGAGGCGCTGGCATAATATAAGGTAAATTTTTAGACATACTTTTAATATTTATCAGCTATTTAATGAAATTATAGACTGGACAAAATCCTTGCACAGAAGCAATGAATCGCGTCTTTTCACAGCCAACCGCGCCAACTATAGACAAAACTGCCAATGTATTCTTTGAGGGCGCTAGTAAATTGATGTAGGTTATTGGTGTCAGGTAATAAATTGAGGATAGCGGCTTTGGGAGTACTGCTGAGTTCTTGCAGTTCACCTTGACTGACGAGAAAATCAGTAGGAGCAGCAATCACATCCATACCTAGACGCTGGAAAATTTTCAGCGATCGCGGCATATGCATTGCCGAAGTCACTAATAATACTTTACCAATTCCACGAGATGCTAAAATTTTCTGGACATTTACCGCATTTTGATAAGTATTCAGAGATTCCGGTTCCTGGATAATTACCTCAGAGGGAATACCAAGAGATGTGAGGATATCTGCCATATCTGCCGATTCTGGGTTACCACCACCACGCCAATCGATACGTCCTCCACTGAGAATAATCATGGGGGCTTTCTGTTGGCGATATAACTGCGCTGCATAAATGACGCGATCGCCTGCTTCACTTAAATCCACAGTCGGCCGGGGCGGATAGGCTGATTTCGTCGCCCCACCTAAAACGACAATGGCCTCTGCATTCGGGACTGGGCTAGGAGGGAGATGTTGCCATTCCAGCGATCGCACCAAGGATTTCGCCACCCAACCATTACTGGAAACCAGCAATAAAGTTAAAGCCAAAGAAATAGCGATCGCTGCTATGCGTGGTCGTTTCCACAACGTTACCAAAGCCACAATCAAGCTGATACTCACTACTCCCAGAGGATAAAAAAATAGTGGTAGTAACTTAGAAAAATATAAAAACATATTCAGTATCAGGTTTTTGCTGTAATTACGAATTACGAATTACGAATTACGAATTACGAACTATCCTCACCTTTCCCAAAACCTAAAATTGACACTTCCCGAAGCTCGACGATAACGACGAGTCAGTTTTCTTCTCTGCTGTTTGGTGATCCTTTCTCTAGGAGTTTCATTTATCTCTATGTCTAAAGCTTCCAGTGGTAGCTGAGTTTGCACTGCTTCCTTGCTTCCCCACCAAGCCGTAATCCAGCCGCCACCAACAGCCGCGATTGCACCCAGCAAGATACTTAAGGGTGGAGAATAGCCCAAAAATACAAAGCCTAACAGAAAAAATAACCAGTATTTTAGTCCTGCGTCGATACCATCAGATGAGGCTACAGTCGTTTCCTGGGCGCTATTTTTACTGGAATTTGTGAACCAACCTAAGAAGAAACCAGCAATAATGCCGAGGAAGATACTCAGGGGTAGTGAAAACCCCGCCAGCATCAATATTAATACTAAAAATCCCCCAAATATGAGTTGAGAAAAGAATTCTGGCGAGATGGGGGGTAAACCTTGATTGTTTGGTGCCATAAGGTCATAAATACTATGAAGTACTTATTTTAGTTGTGTCTGTGGTGGTTGAGTTGTATCCCAAATTTGCACATAGGGTTTTTCCTCTGCGGTAAATGCTTCGGCTTGCTGAAGTTGCGATGTTAATAAATCGACTGTAGCATCAGCAATATCACCCGTGCGTTTAGCCAGACGCTCTTGCACAACTTCTAAAGGTGCTGTGCAGTAAATAATTTGCAGGGGAAGCTGAGATTTTTCTGCTTGAGCGATCGCTTCTTGTCTCAGTTGTTCCTTATCATACTTGGCATCTAAAATTACATTAAAACCTTGCTTCGCCAGCATAATACCCAAATCCAGCAATCGGGCATAAGTTTTTTGGGTCATCTCAGGGGTATATAAATCATCCCCACCACGTTCCCAAAGAGAAATTCCCCCCAAATGTTTCCGCACTGCATCGGAGCGAATTTGAATAGCCTTGAGTTCACGGGCTAAATATTTAGCCGTGGTAGACTTTCCAGAACCCGACACCCCAGACATTAAAATCAGTTTTCCGGCTTTGGGTTTAGTATACTCCCAAGCCTGGTGGTAATATTCTGCCGCCGTTTTTGCCGCCTCTGCCTTAGCTGTTGCTGGCACACCGGGGTCATCTAACAGAAATGAAGTCACCTTTGCCCTCACATAAGCCTGACGGCTTAAATACAAAGGTAGTACCTGCAATCCTTCCCAATCGCCAGTTTGCTCAACGTAGGTATTCAAAAACGCATTAGCCAAATTAGGGCTGTGTCGCGCCTCTAAATCCATCACCGTAAACGCCACATCATACATGACATCGACAAAGCGAAACGGCTCGTTAAACTCAATGCAGTCAAAAAGGGTAATTTTATCATGCCACAGAGCAATATTTCTCAGGTGTAAATCACCGTGACATTCGCGAATATAGTTATTTTCAACTCTGCTGGTGAATAATTCTGGACGCTCTAAAAAAAAGTTGTCTGTATATTGCTTTGTTTCCTGAAACTGTTTCTGTGTTTGAGGGCCACCAATATACTTTTCAGTTTGTTGGTAATTCTCATCAATTGCTGCCCGTACCTGCGGCACTTCGCCAAAACTGCGAATATAATCATCAGTTGCAGATTTCCCGTGGTATTGCGCCACGACTTGCCCCAAATCCTCTAGGTGAGTCTCATTTAACTTACCTTGCTCAAATAGTGTACTAAATAGCAACTCTTGGGGAAACTGGCGCATTTTCAGGGCATATTCCACAGCCTTTCCGGCTCCCCCTAGATGATGTTGCTCATCGACCATCGTCACAGGCAATACTTCCAAATACAGTTCAGCAGCGCCGCGTTGATTCAACCGCAATTCTTCCTGACAAAAATGTTTGCGTTTCTCTAAGGTGGAAAAATCCAAAAAGCCAAAATTTACTGGTTTTTTCAGCTTATAGGCGTAATCTCCCGTGAGTAATACATAGGAAATATGAGTTTGAATCAGTTGAATTGGTTCTGTAACTGCATGGGGATAAAATCCCGGCTGTAACATCTGCTGAATTAAAACTGGAAGATTTACTTCTGTCATAAAAAGTTGGGATTGGATACTTACAGATATTGAAATAAATCCCGCAGGATTCACGCATTGTACAAGGTCACAGACAAACTTATAAACCCATCGTCTGACGCTTATATCGCTGTGGAGTAGAGAGTAGGGAGTGGGGAGTGGGTTAAAACCCTTTTGGTGTCTAAGTTTGATTATCCGTTGATGTCTTAACCTCCTTGGCGGTTGCTATAACAAAAAACCAGGGTTTAACCCCTGGTATAATCAACAATTATCACAAATTTTTAAGTTGCGAGAAAGACAAATTCAACGTCTGTATTAGTCTTTAGGAGATGCAAAAAAGCTCAGATGGTAGATAAAGCCTTTAGCTGGATGGGATTGAACTTCTCTGAGTACAGTGGTACCTGTCCATTCCAGTTCAGGGATATTCAGTTCAATCTCTGTTTTGTTAACATCAGCTTGTTTGAGCATACGCTCAACGGTTTTAGCGTCAACTACTAGAGAAATTGATTCGGCACCTTTGTGACCGTACAAATTGGCAGGGATAAAACCAGAACGGCGTAAAGCATTGGGCTTACTACCTTCTGGTCGCTTTTGAGATTCGACTTTAATAGCCATACAAGTTGTTAGTTATCAGTTATCGGTTATCAGTTGTCAGCACATCTAAGCACTTAGCAAAGAGGCGGGTGTACCGTCAGGATGCAATAAGGCACGTTTTGGCCCGTGAATTGGGTCTTCAACGATGATAGTTTGATCGCGACTAGCTCCTAAAGAGACGATCGCAATGGGAACTTCCATCAATTCGGCTAAGAATTTCAGGTAGTCTAGTGCTTGCTGTGGCAAGTCTTCCAGGGTACGACATTCGCTCGTCGATACCTGCCATCCTGGGAGGGTTTTGTAAATCGGGCGACATTGAGCAAACCGCCGGGAACTAGTGGGGAAGTGTTCGCAGCGATCGCCATCTATTTCATAGGCGACACAGACTTGAATTTCCTCTAATTCGTCGAGAACATCGAGTTTGGTAAGGGCCATACAGTCCATACCATTAATTCGCACGGCATAGCGACCGATAACAGCATCAAACCAGCCACAGCGCCGCTTACGTCCTGTAGTTGTGCCAAATTCCGCACCGCGATCGCACAATAATTCTCCCACTTTTCCATGCAATTCTGTGGGAAAAGGCCCTTCTCCTACCCGTGTGGTGTAGGCTTTTGACACTCCAATCACCCGATCAATCATTGTCGGTCCTAGACCCGTACCCACGCAAGCCCCACCCGCTACCGGGTTAGAAGAGGTGACATAGGGGTAAGTACCATGATCTAAGTCCAGAAGCGTACCTTGTGCGCCTTCAAACAAAATATTGCGCCGCTTCAGGATGGAATCATATATTTTTAATGATGTATCAACCACGTAAGGCCGTAAGCGTTCGGCGTAACCAAGATATTGCTCAATTACTTCTTGGGGATTTAAAGGCGGGAGGTTGTAAAGTTTTTCTAAAATTGTGTTTTTATAATTAATCGTCCATTCCAACTTTTCACGTAGCGCTTCCGGGTCCATCAAATCTAAAATTCTGATGCCTGTACGCTCTGATTTATCAGCATAGGTGGGGCCAATGCCTCTACCTGTGGTGCCGATTTTATAACTTCCGCGTCGCTCCTCTGATGCCTGGTCAATCAACCGATGATAGGGCATCGTCACATGGGCTGTCTCAGATATTAACAGCTTGGCAGTAGAAATATTTAATGCTTCTAGTTGATCGAGTTCTGCGATTAATACCTGTGGATCTATGACTGTTCCACAGCCAATAATACACTCAGTATTTGGGTACAGAATACCAGAGGGGATTAAGTGCAGCTTAAAGGTTTGACCTTCGACTACTATGGTATGTCCAGCGTTCACTCCCCCTTGGTAACGTACCACCACATCTGCGGAGCGGCTGAGTAAATCTGTTATTTTACCTTTTCCTTCATCGCCCCATTGGGCACCTATGACAATTACGTTAGCCAAGAGATTATCTCAAAGGGTAAAGTTTCCACAAATTACAATTTTTACCAGATTACATGGTCTTTGTCAAGTAATTGGCTAATCATTGCTGTGACCACCACTAAATGGTACTGCGAAACTAGAGGGATGCGATCGCTTTTAGCGGGCGCTCCGCGCCATCGCCGAAGGTGGGGCTTTGCCCATCGCTACGCCTACAATTGTTAACGGACTTCCAAATAAAAAAATCCCCAATTTGTAGGGTGGGTTAGGACGATAATCCGTAACCCACCATAAAGTTAAGGAATAATGGTGGGTTACGCTGCGCTTTAGCGAAGCCATGCCCCTTGGGCTATACCCACCCTACAATTTTTGGGTAATTAATGTTTTGGTGTTCCCTAATTCATCAGACAAAATAGCTGATCAAGATTTCGATAAATGAGTCAATATTTAAGTAGGGCTAATTGCTGATTTACAGGAGTCAGAAAATTATGATAGCTGTGAAAAATCGAGCCGATAGAGTCGTACTTTACAACATTAGCTGGCAACAGTTTGAAAACCTTTTGCAGGATTTAGGAGAAAGTCGTGCAGCCAGAATAGCTTATGATTGCGGAACTTTGGAAATTATGACCCCTTTACCAGAACACGAACACTATAAAGAAGTAATTAGTGATTTAGTTAAAGATATTGCTGATACCCTTGATTTAGATTATGAAAGTTATGGTTCAACTACCTGGAAGCGAGAAAGCCGCATGGCTGGTTTAGAACCAGATAATTGTTTTTATGTCCAAAATGAAGCAGCGATTAGGGGTAGGTTAGATTTAGATTTACGCCAAGACCCGCCCCCAGATTTAGCATTAGAAATTGATGTTACTAGTAAATCTTTAAATCGATTTCCCATTTATGCGCGGTTGGGTGTTCCTGAAGTTTGGTGTTATGACTCAGGAGAATTGAAGATTTATCTCTTGCAGAATGACGAATATATAGAATCTCAAACAAGTTTAGTTTTTCCTAGTTTACCAATTCGGGAGTTACCCAGGTTGATTGAAGAACATCGCACCGAGGGGAGAAGGGCGATGAGAAAAGCGGTAAGAAGATGGGTAAAATCTGTGTCAGATTAGACGCTAAAACGTGAATTGACCAGAGAATATTTTGTTAAGGCAATTTATAATCATCTGGATTTAAACCTAATTCTTTTAAAGGCTTTAATCGAAGCGATTCTTTTAGATTTAAACGAAGGTCTTCAGTTATAGGTTTTATTAACTTATCCAATTCTGCAAAAGTTATTAACTTATCCAATTCTGCAAAAAGTAAACGGCTTGGTTCAGTTATAGGGGTTCTTAACTTATCCAATTCTGCCAAAAATAAAGGGCTTGGTGCAGTTATAGGACTTATTAACTTATTTAATTCTGTTATATTTAAACGACGTGCTTCTGATATCAGATTGACATAATTTGTATTCTGTTCCCTAATTTCTCTAGCTTCTTCAATGACTTCTGGCTGTTCTGGAAGCTTTAAAAAGTCTTCTGCATATTCTAAAAATTTATCAGATTGATACATATAAAATTTAACGCCAGCTTCAGTTAGCATTTCTTGTACTAACTCTGGTCGGGGACTGATAGTTTTCCCATTATGCTCTAACCACCAATCTTCCTTTTTATCATCTGTCACAAAAATGATAGATTTGTTCTCGGTTTTTGCATGGTCAATTAATTGTAACCAAAGTATAGGATCGCCATATCTATCTGGTATTGGTTTATCCTTAATATCTTTATAACCTGGAGGTATTAAATCTTTAAATCTCTGTTCGGCTTGTTTATAAACCTCCTTTAATTTATCTTGGCAATATGGTTTACCAACCCTACCATCTATAATGTCTATTAATTTATTCCACAATTCTTCATCTTTTACCAAATCTGGATGTTCTTCTTGTGTGACTTGCAAATCTTTTTTAACTTTAGCTATTGCGACTTCAATAGTTTCTATAATTTGACTTACATCAATATAAGGATGATTTTTATAATTTTTAACTAATTGATCTTTTAATGAGCCTATATTTAAATTACCATCCAATATCTTTTGGATTTCTTTGTAAGCTCCAAACTGTTTAGATATCACAGTTAACTTGTTTTTATGGATTTCATAAGCAACTTGATGAGGAATCCATATCCTTTCCTGAAGCTTTTGGAGAATATCAAATAATCTTTCTCTAGTTTTAGGAGAGTATCTATAGATATGAAGCAAAACGTTGGTATCAAAGGAAAAAACACATTCCTTCCATAGTTCAGTAAAATCTTCCTCTGTAGGTTGATAATAGCCAGGGAATAAATCACGTACATTCATTTTTCAAGAATCACTTAAGCTATTTTTAAAGTTGGGTGCGTATCCATACAAGGATAACACGCAACCTTAAAAATAGAAGTTCTGCGACAATTCCTCTTTTTCGCTCATTCCTTTACGTTTCTTTATGAGAATGTAATCAAACACTTTTAAGGTACTGGAACCCACACACCAGAATCTAAAAACCGAATATCATTGCCCGCCAGATTCACATTATAAAACCAGGCAGCACTTGCCCATGAAGGATTTCCACTAGGAACATTACCGCCAAAAACATTAACTTCCCATCCGGCTTGAATTGACTGGCGACAACTTAAGTTTTGGTTATCAATATTCAAACAACCATCAAAAAATTTGGGAGTTGTCGAGTGCAGACCAGTCATATTTTCTGAGACCTTTGCCCGTTTAGCTGCCTCTTTATTGATGGCAGTTACTAATGAATTAGATAAACTCTGCATTCCATCAGGTATGGGGGAAAAATTGGGGTTTGAAATTGCGGGTTTATGAATATAGTAAACATAGCGATTAGCACCGCTAATAACAATCATTTGCCAACCTACTTGTTCTATATCTTGACAAATCCCCATTTCTGGTCTTGTCGGTCTTATACCTGTACCCTGACACCAATTCCATTTTATAGCCTTAATACTTTCAACTCGCAGGTTAGAATTTAAATTATCATGGCGACTCACAACATCTTCTAACACCTTCTCGCCAATATTTCGGGGCATTTCTGCTGTTTCTGAGGGCAGAAACAAACTTAAATTTCCATAATTCAAATCTTGTCCATCAAGTCCCAGAAAGAATGGTTTCTCTCTACCTTTTACAAGAATACGCCATCCTAAAATTGACTGGACTTTGCAAGTAGTATTGATAGGACAGGCCGGAAGACCTTTGCTTAGTTGTGCGGCAATAATAGAAATATTGTTGGGTTCTAGGGATAATCTTGTGGATAAAGCTGAGAGAATAGTTTGATTTAAACTGGCAGTGGCATCCAGGGTAATAAATCCATTATTAGTCACATAATAAACCCAATTTTCACCTTGACCATTCATCGTTACACGCCAGCCAGAATAGGATTTAGCTGAACAAAGTTGAGTCGGAATCACGCCTGATTTATCAGTTAAACAGTCTTCCCAAGTAGCTATTTCAGATTTTGTTAGTTTGAGGAGTTCGCTGTTAATTTCCAATTGCTGCGCCATTTTCTCCCGCACTGCGGTTTCTAGGTTTTGAGGGAGATTTTTTGGCGTAGTAGCCACCTCTGCTTTAATAGAATTCTGGGGCTGTGTTGTTGCGTGAAAAATTAGGCTGCTGATGCCAAGTAATCCCAACACACCACATAAAAGTATTTTGGCTTTCATGAATTTTGCGGTAAATAAACGGTAATCACCTAAATTTAGTGACTTTGTGATTAATTTGACTCAATTTAGCCGATTTATGTTTCTGATACCCAAAAATTAGTACAAAGTAGAGATTTTTTTATTTATGGCTTTTGTTACAATTAATGAACTTTATATTTACAAAATACCATTATGGCGTTATATGCTGAGTTACATAGACATCTGGGGGGTTCCGTTGTTCCCCGCGTTTTGTGGCGATACTTTGAGCGCCATGCGACCGATTTAATTTCTCGTTTTGCTGAATATTCAGACTTTGAGGACTTTTACACCCGTCCTCGCAATACTTTAGATGAGTATCTAGAATTACATACTTTAGTAGAAAGTGTCCAAACTGTAGAAACTTTACCCTACTTTATTTATCGCTTGTTGCGCGGTGCTTATATCTTTGAAAATTTGGCATATTTAGAATTACGCTATACACCATACTTACGGACACCAGAACATCTGAGTCAAACCCAAAGAATTGACAAGATGGCAGAAATTGTGGAGGTGGTAGGAAAAGCTAGTCATTTACCAGAATATCCCATTGTGACTAGCCAAATTCTCTGTATGCACTCGCGTTTACCTTATGAGGTGAATCGGGCAATAATTGAGTTGGCGGTGCAGAATAAACAGTACGTTTGTGGGATTGATGTGGCTGGTGGCGATCGCTATTATGAAGAACGTCTAGAAGAATGGATTAGCTTGTATGATTATGCGCGATCGCAGGGCATCAACACAACTGGACACCTTTACGAAACCACAGATGGCTGTTACCCCAGACTCTTACCCTACCTGATGCGAATTGGTCACGGTATCCAAATTCCCCTGTTATCTCCAGAATTATTAACAGATATAGCTAGACGGGGACAGTGTTTGGAAGTTTGCCCCACAACTTACCTGAAAACAGGTACTTTACAGGATATCCGGCAACTGAAATTAGTTTTTGATCGTTGTTTTGCAGCTGGGGTAGATATTGCGATTTGTACTGATAACGCTGGACTGCATAATATGCGCCTACCCTTTGAGTACGAGAATCTCTTGACTTACGACATCATTAATTTTGAACAACTGCAAGCTTGTCAAAATGCAGCTTTCCGTCATGCTTTTGCTTGGCCTCACAATCAACCACCTGCATCTATATTAAACAGACTACTGAAACCTGAACTTCCGAAAGTTTTAGCAATCACAGATTAGGTTACAAAAATTAAGTTATTTATTCTGTGGGGTGAGGATGCTTATCCCACAATTAAACTTTGGATATTTTTAAGTCCTAAATAAATTCGGCGTTGCTGAGTCATGTCATTAAAAGAGGTCTTTTCCACAGTTAAGGATATGGCAAAGTTTTAAACGCAGAGTTACGCAAAGTTAACGCGGAGGTACGCAGAGTTTTTTTGAGTATTCACAGTATGTGTTCATTCAATCTGGCAATTTCTCCTGGACGACACTGATACGTCAGAGTAAGCTAGGTTACAACAGACTTAGATTAGAACTCTCTACGTCATATGAAAATTATTCAAGAAAATGATAGTCAGATGACTCTGCGCCTACGTCCCTGGCTCCTGTGGATTTTTGGCGTTATCTTAACTAATATTGGTTTGTCAGGAGCAGTTTTATGGCCAAAAGTACATACTTTCACTTGTCGCCGTGACACCACTGCACCAGCAATTTGCCAAAGTTATACCACAGGTTTATCTTCATCAGACCAACAAGTTGTATCATTAAAGGATATTCAAGGCACAAAAATTCACACTGTCAAAGGTAGTAAAGGCAAGCGGAGCTATCGGTTACTGTTATTAACAAACAAAGGTGAAATTTCCCCTATCTCCATAGATATTTCTGACCAGAGAACAGTCAAAAACTGGGTAGAAGAAATAGAAGTGTTCCGCAAAGATACTCAGAAACAGAATCTATTAATTGAATATGATAATCGGTTTTCTGATTATTTATTTGCTGGTCTATTTACATCTTTGGGTTTGGTCTTAGGACTTGTGTTAGGAAAAGTTTTTGTTTGCAAGATAGACAAGTCATTAGGAAAATTAACTTTAGAACAATATGGGTTACTAGGTAATTCTCAAGCAGAATATAGCACTAGTCAAATTCGTGGCGTAACTGTACAAAAAACAAAGAGTAGCAAAGGTAGTAGAACCTATAGAATAGCTCTGTTTATGTACTCAGGGGAGTATATACCATTTACTTCTTACTACACTTCGGGATTCCGTTATCACCAGCAAATAGCTGATCGCATTAGCGAGTTTCTTGATTTAGAACCTATGAGAGAAAATGACGATATGATGTCATTTAAAAAAGTATTTTCCACAGTTCAAGAAATATCAAAAATGGTATTCATGACTCGTCAAAAACGTGAGGCTGAACTTCCCAGTTTACAACAGGCAGTCATGAATAATCGCAATGATGCTGAAGCGAATTTTCAGTATGGTCTTTCTTTATATATTCTAGAGAGATATCAGGAAGCGCAACCTTTTTTAGAAGAAGCAAAACGACTTTTTGTTTTGTCAGGTCAATACCAGAGAGTTGACAAAATCGATGGTTTTTTACAATCGCTCAATCGAAAATTATGAGTTGTTAAATGCAGAGTCAACCTGGAGGTACGCAGAAGTTTTTTGAGTATTCAAAGTTTGAGTTGATTGAATGTTGCAATTTCTCCTGGAAAACACTGGTGACATCAGCGTAAACTAGATTACAATAAATTTAGAATACAACTCTATATCTAATATGAAAGTTGTTCAAGAAAACCATAGTCAGATGACTCTACGCCTACTTCCCTGGTCTATGTGGTTATTCGGTGCTTTCTTAACTAGTGCTGGTTTGATATTCGCAGGTTTAGGAGTAACAGAAGAAACTTTTAGCTGTCGCCGTGACACTACTGCACCCGCAACTTGTCAACTTTCTAGCAAAGGTGTACTGTGGTCAAACCCAAATTACGACGTTTTCCCTCTAAAGGATATTCAAGGAACAAAAATTGATAATTTTACAGATTATGAAGATCAGCGTAGATATCGGTTACTCATATTAACAAATAGCCGCGAAATTTCCCCTATTAATACAGATTTTTCTGCTCAAAAAAGAGTTAGAGAATGGCAAGAAGACATTGAGTTATTCCTCAAAGATACTCAGAGACAGAATTTAGTAATTGAATATAATAATCGATTTTATATTTATGTGATTGCTGTTGTCCTCACAGTTGCGGGTTTGGTAATTGCAGTTATATTCAGCAAAGTTTTTCTTTGCAATATAGACAAAACATTAGGAAAATTGACTTTAGCCAAATATGGTTTAGTAAGTGGTTCTAAAGCAGAATATAAAATCTTTGATATTCGTGGCATAACTCTACAAACACCAGAGGACAATAGCGAAGGTATTGCAGCCTATAGAGTGGCTCTAGTTATGAAATCTGGGGAGTATATACCAATTATTTCTAACTACAGTTTCGGTGCGAAAATCCTTCAACAGCAGCAAATAGCTGATCGTATTAGCCAGTTTCTCAATTTAGAATTTATTCAGGTGATGTCAGTCCCAGAAATATTTTCTACACTTGAGGATATACCAAGACTGTTATCAATGAATCAGGAAGAATGTGACGCTAAACTTGCATATTTGCAACAAGCGATTATGAATAATGGCAATGATGCTGAGGCAAATTATCTGTATGGTTTGGCTTTGGGAGCATTACAGCGATATCAGGAAGCTCAACCTTTTTTAGAAGCAGCAAAACGACTTTTTGGTTGGGAAGGGAAAAAGCAGAGAGTTCAAGAAATCGATTCTCTTTTAACTTCGCGAAGTCAAAAATTATGAGTTGGGAAAAGGGGGAGGTACGCAGAGGTTTTTCAATTTAGAACTTATGCAGTCGTGGCAGTTTTAAGCAGCTACGCCTTCTGTAGCACCACCAACTGTTTTCCAGGCTGTTAAACCGCCTCTGAGTACACTGGCATTAATAAACCCAGCTGCTCGTAATAATTGCACAGCATAGCCTGCTTGTGTGTCGATATCCCCATAGATGTAAATCTCGCGTTCCTTGTGTAGTGCAGATTTAGCGCGTTCTACTAACTCATCTAAGGGAATTGGGATAGCCCCAGTGATGCGATTGTGATTGTAAGTGTGGCGATCGCGCACATCTATGATTGTAAACGCTGGTTGACCCCATTCCAGACGAGACTTTAGATCATGAACTTCAGCAACTAGATCACTACTCATAAACTTTTCTCGCTGATAACCTCACAAGCAATCTATCAAGAATTCCCAGAGAATCTGAGTTTCTTTACAATTAATCAAAAATTCTCTGCAAGTGTAAATAAAAATGCTTATCCTATGCAGTGGTTGGCTATTAGCCTAAACTGTAATTTATGGCATCTACTATTCAAGCTCTACCGACAGAAGTCGTATATCTGATTACAGCTGGAGAGGTAATCGACTCTTTAGCTTCTGTGGTGCGGGAATTGGTGGAAAATTCCCTAGACGCAGGCGCAACCCGGATTGTAATTTCACTTTGGCCGCAACAGTGGCGCATTCGCGTTGCAGATAACGGTTGCGGAATGGACGAATATGATTTGCAACAAGCCGCCCTGGCCCACAGTACCAGTAAAATTCGCTCTAGTGAAGATTTATGGAAGATTCACAGTTTGGGGTTTCGCGGTGAAGCGTTGCACAGTTTGACAACTTTGGCAGAATTGGAGATTTTGAGCCGTCCACCGGGCGGAAACGTGGGCTGGCGAGTTGTTTATGGTGATGGTGGTAAAGCTGTAGAATTTGAAGCAACTGCGATCGCACCTGGTACAGTAGTCACAGTTTCTCATCTCTTCGGTGATTGTGTCGTGCGTCGTCAAGGTTTACCCACAGCCGCCCAGCAAATGAGAGGCGTACAATTAGCAATTCAACAAATAGCCCTGTGTCACCCTGATGTGACTTGGCAAGTTTGGCAAAATGACCGCCAATGGTTCACCATTTCCCCCGCCGCCTCAACTGGACAACTCCTACCGCAAATTCTCCCCCAGGTGCGACAAGGTGACTTAAACGAAGTCAAACTAGAAGTACCCAACCCCCAAAATTCAGAACTCCCAACTTCCCACGCAGCACTCAATTTAGTGGTGGGATTACCTGATAGATGTCATCGCCGCCGCCCTGATTGGGTACGGGTAGCGATTAATGGACGCATGGTAAAATCGCCAGAATTAGAGCAAACGATTTTATCAGCATTTCACAGAACATTACCACGCGATCGCTATCCTGTTTGTTTATTAAATCTGGACATTTCCCCTGACCAAATTAACTGGAATCGTAATCCCGCCAAAAGCGAAATTTACCTCAATGAAATTGGTTATTGGCAAGAACAAATTACCCAAGCAATTGACCAAGCACTCCGCATCAGTTCAGCGAATCTCAAAGAATCTGTCCACACAACCAGAGTGAGTAAATTACTCAAAGCCGCAGAAGCCAAAGGCGGTTATCACGTTAATTCTGAGAATACCCCTGAAGATCATAATACTCAGCATTCATTAAAGGCGATCGCACAACTGAGCAACACCTATATTGTGGTAGAACATCCAGGTGGGATGTGGTTAGTAGAACAACATATCGCCCATGAGCGAGTTTTATATGAGCAAATTTGTGACAATTGGCAACTTGTACCCATTGAACCGGCAATCATTCTTTATCAACTGTCATCAGCGCAAGTATCACAACTGCAAAGAATTGGTTTAGATATAGAACCCTTCGGCGAACAACTTTGGGCAATTCGCACCATACCCGCACTTTTGCAACAGCGAGAAGACAAAGCAGACGCAATATTAGAACTCAGTTGGGGAGGAGACTTACAAGTAGCCCAAGTAGCCGTCGCCTGTCGCAGTGCTATTCGTAATGGTACACCGATGAATATGCCAGAAATGCAGACATTATTAGATCAATGGCAACGGACTCGCAACCCCCGCACTTGTCCCCACGGTCGCCCCATTTATTTATCCTTAGAAGAACCAGCTTTAGCCCGATTTTTCCGGCGTAATTGGGTAATTGGTAAAAGTCATGGTATTTGAATTTGGGAATTGTGTGAATGACCGCACAGAGTAAAGTCTCTGAGTTTGAAATAGATTAACCTGCAAGCTGCTGTAAATCCTGGCTTGTTCTAAAAAAGATCCAATATGGCTTTTATCCTTTTATCCAGCCTTATAGCGATATCACAGTTTCAGCAGTCTGGTCTGGCGTGTGACGAGAACGAAGATGTAAGGTGATTTCCGTATCGAGTCGCTTGAGGAAAATGAGGAGTTTGCCCTCACTGAACCGTTGAAACTCTCCTTTCATCAAATGAGATACTTCTGGCTGGGGAATACCGAGAAGTTCGCTGATTTCACGCTGTTTCAGGTGGCGTTGTTTCAGAAGGCGCAGTACCTGAATCCCTATTTTGCCCCGCGTAAAAAGTTCATCCGCATCTGACAAACCGAGGTCAGCGAATACATTGCCACTGCTTTCTTCAAAAAAGGGTTCCTGTGTCATTGTTGTTTCTCCCTTGCCACTGCGTCCTTATAGCGTTGTTTAATCAGGTCAACATCAGCCTGTGGGGTTTTAATTCCTTGCTTTGATTTTTTCTGAAAAGCGTGCAGGACATAGATTTTCTCTCCAATCTTTACCGCATAGACTGCCCTGTAAGTATCCGTATCGTAACGTTTGACGATTTCATACACGCCACTTCCAACACCTTTAAAAGGCTTGGCATCGATTGGTGTTTCCCCTGCTTGCACCAATTGCAGCGCATAGCCTACTGATGCACGCACGAATTCAGGAAATGAGCGGATATTTTTGAGAGAGTCTCCCATCCAAACCAAAGTTCGTAAAGGAATTTCTATAATATCCTCATCATTGTCCATCTTATATGAAATTTCCTATAAAACCAGTTAGACAATAGCATGAAATGTCCCCCGCGCGACCTCAGAGGTAAGTTTTATGTCCAGTTAATTTCGGTATAGACATAGTATAGACGTTAGTGCAAACTGCCGTTGATGGTTGACATTGAGTGAAAATCTGGGACTGGGACGACTGGACAGCAGCGTTGATATTACTCTTTGGTCATTGATAGCAATGCTTGAAGAAGGGGGATAATGAGTCAGTCAGCAATATATGTAAGTATTTTCTGTAATTCATCATTTTTGTATTATATGCTTTTAAATAATTATAAATTTCATTATTCTTTAATTAACAACCCAAACAAACCAGTTATTCTATTCCTGCATGGTTTTATGGGTAACATTAATGAATTTGACGAAGCCATAAAAATCCTAGCTGAAGAATTTTCTTTTTTAACAATTGACCTCCCAGGACATGGCAAAACTCAAGTAATGGGTGGGGATGAATACTATACAATGGCAAATACTGCTAATGCTGTGATTAACTTAATAGACGAGTTAAAAATTCAGCAATGCTTCTTAGTTGGTTATTCAATGGGTGGAAGATTAGCCTTATATCTTACCCTGCATTTTCCAGAGCGTTTTACTAAAGTTGTCCTAGAATCAGCATCTCCAGGTTTAGCAACAGAAATAGAACGGTTAGCAAGAGTTAAAAGTGATGCTCAAATAGCTAGAAAATTAGCAAGAAGTATTACCCAAGCAGATTTTACTACTTTTTTACAAAATTGGTATAGTCAGCAAATCTTTGGCTCAATTAAAAATCATCCCCAATTTGAAATTATGTTAGAAAGTCGGTTGCAAAACAATCCAGTTGAATTAACTAAATCATTGCAATTCATGGGAACTGGAAATCAACCTTCTTTATGGGAAAAACTCAACCAAAACGTCACACCTTTGCTATTATTAGCTGGGGAATATGATCAAAAATTTATAGATATCAATACAGCAATAGTTAAAAAATGTCACCTTGCCCAGCTAAAAGTAATTAATCATGCTGGGCATAATATTCATTTGGGAAATACTCAAAAATTTGTGAAAAATATAAAAAATTTTATCTTATATAATTAAAGTTTCGAGTTTTGCCTGTACTTCTTCTATTAAATCTTGTCCAACACTTTCAACAAATTTTACCTTTCTAGCTTTCCAATCAAATGTTTTAATTTGGTCGGCTAACACAACTCCTTTTGTTTGCATTTCTTCAACAAGTGGAACTTCAAAATTAAGCCCTTTTGAAGTGCTAGTTATGGGACAGGCTAAAACCAAAGAAGCCATTCGATTGTATTTAATTGGAGATATTACCAAAACAGGACGGTAGCCAATTTGCTCACGCCCTTGTTGTTCTAGTTCATTGTTTAATGTCTTAGCAATATCCTCAAATGGCATTCCTGACGCTTGAAGAGCAAATACACGCCGAATCAAATCAGCCGTAAACCGCACGGCTCCAAATTCTAATTTGATAATGTCTCCTCTGTCAGGAAAGTACGGTTTAACTACCAATCTTCATTACCCACAGTATTTCCAGTTTCAAATTCAGGATGAAAGTTATCAGGAGTCATACCTTCCAGCAACTCATCAAGGGTATATTTCTTGCGTTTTTGTGGTAAAAGTACAATACTATTACCTTCAACACTAAAATTTATAGCTGTTCCTTCCGTTACCTGTGCTTGTTCAGCTACAGCTCTGGGAATCCGGATAGCTAAACTATTTCCCCATTTAGCAACAACTGCTGTCATAGCTATCTCCAAATATTTTCTGAAAAGTCTACACGCCTGAATCTAAAATTTTCGGAGTGAAACACTCTCAAGGATTTTGCCTGACGTATATACTTTGAATATACTTATTTAATGAGTTAGTGTCAACAACCCATGCAAAATTCCCCTTCTTCTCTATAACTCTGTGTTCTCTGCGCCTCTGTGGTTAATTAAAAACTCAACGCTGGGGGGTCGTAGTTGCAGATGCTGGTTGATTAGTAGCCTTTAATTCCTCTTTCAACATTTTCGCATAAATGTTCGGCAAAGAATTACTAATGGAATTAGTTTCTATACCGTATCCCAGACTTGTCCAAGTGGGAGAAAGTCGCCGCAAAACATCATTAATTTTGCCCTTTTGCAATAATTGAGAAATATCAGTTCCCCAAACCTTTGAATCATTCAACCAACGGTAAACCACCACATCTTGATACTCTGCTTCAAAACTATAAGCAGACCAAAACATCATCTGCATGGGAGGGTGAGGATGATAGCGAGGGGCGATTTCAAACCAAGTATTATTGATAATTTGATATCTACCAGCCGCAGTCGAACAATTTCCCTTATTTGGCCCTGTGACAATAGTGACGCATATCTCCGGATGACGACTGAGGTTATTGACCTGCTGACCACCATACAAAAGAGAATAAGGACGATTACCATTGGCTTCACTGGCTGAGATGGTTCGCATCAAAGCGCGGATATGAGGATCTCCCCCTTGCATGACCAAGGGCGGTTGTTGGACTCTAAATACAGGATCGGTAGGCGATCGCAATGTACCATGTATGTACCATTGCAACAAACAGATAAAGCCGAGAAGTGCGGCGATGGGGCCAATTAGAGGCTCAATGCCTTTGAGTTTAAAGTCTTTCAGTGTCAGACTCCTTCAAATTCGCTCTTCACTAACAACAATAATTGACGCACTTATTTCGGCAAAGTTCACAAAGAAAGTGCCATATTCTGAATTATCAATTAAGCCACATTAGCAAATAGTTCTCCCAAGTCTTTCGCGGTAGCATCTGGTTTAGCCACAACCTCAACAACTTTATTCCGCGCATCTGGCTCAAACAGAGACTCAACAGCAACCTGGGCGACTTTCTGTCGAGGAATACTACCATCGAACAATGTATCAGCACTCTGCATGACGATCGCATCAGAGTTATCTTCATTTTTCAAACCACCAGGGCGGACAATGGTATAAGTCACGCCGCTTTTTTGAATGTATTCCTCTGCTTGTTTTTTCCACACGAGAATCAGCCAAAACAAGTTCAACGGATGGAATAACTGGGAAACACACAAAGAAGAGACAAAGACAAAATGCTCAATTCCCTTAGCCTTAGCCGCATCAACTAAATTTTTAGTCCCTTCAAAATCCACTTGATAGGGGCCAGTGGGGTCAAAACTAGGTTTTGCACCAGTGGCGCACAATAAAACTGTACTATCTCCTAAAGCCGCATTCAGGCTTTCTGGTTTTAAGACATCGCCCACAACTAACTCAGCCTCAGCAGGTAAAATAGCCCTAGCTTTCTCGATATCTCTTACCAAAGCCCGAACGGGAATATTTCGCGCTATTAGTTCTTGGACAATTCGGCGACCTGTCTCACCTGTTGCTCCGGCTACAAATGCTTTCATCAGTGTATCTGGGGTTGAATATTTAACTCTAATGCTAACTGCTGGCGCATTTCTTGGAAAGGTTGGTTCCACACAGGGCTAGTATCCCAATTCCATGCTTCCACTGGGATAAGTTTTTCTTTGGCTAGAGAAGTTAGCAGCAGGCGTTCATCTTCTGGTTCACGGGAAAAATCGAAGGGATTACGGTATCCTGTATTCCCCAGGTTATAGGATGTCACCTGACCATAATTAATCCGTTTAACAAGTTTTTCACCCTTGATCAGCAAATAGTCTAAAAAAACCAAACTAAAAGGCTCTGAATCTGAGCGAGTTTGTGGTTCTTTTTGTACCCATCTTGCCCAATCAAACCCATAGATAAAATCGTGAACGTAGCGAAAGCGAATTTCTTTTTTAATGCCGAATAACTCTATGAGCAAGACCATTTTCTTACCAAAGCATTCTAAAAAAGCAATAGCACCTTCTTCTGCTACTAAAGCCTGTCTGACCATACTACTCACCATAAAATCAAAATCCCAGAAGATATTTTCTGGGAAATTTTGCACCTGGGCATAAACTATCAGTTCCAAATTATCCCGCATGGTGATAATAATTTCCTGGTCTGTAATACTGGCAGTAATTAAGTTTTCCAGTTCTACAAAACTGGTGATTAAAGTCTTGTCAGGATTGAGACTTAATAGCTTAATAGATTGTTGGGCTAAAATTTCGTCAAGGGATTGAAAAAGGTGATTTGTCATTAGTCATTAGTCATTGGTCATTTGTCATTGGTCATTGGTCATCAGTCATTAGTCATTAGTCATTAGGAAGTTACCGTCTTCTCCCCCCTGCTCCCTGCTCCCTGCTCCCCTGCCTCTTCTCCCCCCTGCTC
>NZ_CAWQOY010000145.1:0-34311 GCF_963896525.1 Nodularia sp. LEGE 04288 | reverse complement strand
CCACTCCCCACTCCCCACTCCCCATTACCCTACAACTTCTGCAACAACTCCTGAGTCAACTGAGAAAATGCTTTAGAACCAGATGATTGGGGTGCAGTTAAAACAACCGGCATAAAACTATCAACAGCCTTAGCCACATTCATATCAACAGGTATTTGTGATTTACAGATTTTATCTACACCAAAATCTTCCACAACCCGGTGCATAACTTGTCTGTAATATCTGCCATTAAGCAGATTAGAACTAGCCATACTAAAGACAATTCCCAGCATTTTGATATCTATCTTCGCTTCATGTTCGTGACTGTCTTTTAATTGAGCGATGCGTCTTTCTAATAGCTGAATACCCACCACAGACAAAGGTTCTGGTTTAGCAGGAAGAATGTAGAAATCGCTAGCAGCCAAAGCACTACGAGTCAATAAATTATAACCAGGCGCACAATCTAGCAGGATGAAATCATACTCCTCGCGCACTGGTTTTAAAATATTATTAATCAAGACTCTTTCAAAGCGATTCCAAACAGCTTCAAAGTCCTGTTCACCCAAAGCAGTTGCTTGTTGGTGCAGCATTTCTGACACCAGAAATTCGTCATATAAGTCAATATCTCCGGGTAATAAATCTAATCCAGTCAGATTACAAACCTCAGATTGAATAATATCTTGAATTGTCAGTGTTGCTTCTGGTTCGGGATTGATAACTTGGTCTATCAAATATCGAAATGTCTTGCGTTGTTTGCGACGCTTAGCAAAATCTAACGGCGACATTAAACTAAGTGTGGCGCTGATTTGGCTATCTAAATCTAGGACAAGCACGCGCTTACCATGATTTTTGGCTAAACAAGTAGCGATGTTGACGGTGAGGGTGGTTTTACCAACGCCGCCTTTCATATTTGCAGTAGCAATTACATATCCCATTGGTTAAGTCCTTTGTTGACGCATTCCCATAACTAGGTAGCGTATACTCCTAATGAATAATTAAAACTTCTCTTAAATTTAATATTTTCCGCAACCTTAAAGGTTAAGTTTGTCTCCATTGAGGCAGTTAGATTATAGCAGTGAGGGTTCAGATATAAAATACTGGGAGAGAAAAATCCTCAAAACCGGGTTTTAGATTTGTTGACAGTAATTTTCCCTCTTTTTTAGCTAACGCAGAGACGCAGTTAGCTGTTCGGCAAAGCCGTTCTCGCAGAGTAAGCTTTCCCGCAGGGTGGCGCGGAGAGTATGAGTGAAATCTATACAAACATATGTAAATATGAATTTAATTTGCCAGAACTATAATATATTCATTTTTTGTAAAAAGACTAAACATAGTTTTATTTATATACATATCATTGAGTGATCTTTATCACACAGAGAACTCAGCTTGTGTCATAATTTAGGGTGTATACGGTTTTTGCCAATGTAGCAATTTTATTGAGGTAAACTATATTGCCTTTTAATCCTGAACTGTGTCGTAACGAAAGCGAAGTTGAAAGCAAACTCATAGTTCAGTATTTGTTGCCACAGTTAGGGTATACTCCCGATACGTGGCATCAAGAAGTTGCACTTGGTAGCATTCGTTTGGATTTTTTAGCATTTGCAGTACAAGTTATTCCCTTGGTTTTAGATGCTAATTCACCGATGAGTGTTGTCATGGAGGCCAAGCATCCCAGGCAAAATTTAAATAATCATTTCCTCAGACTCAGGCATTATTTAACTAGTTTGAATGTGCGATATGGGTTGCTGACTAATGGGAAGGAGATCAGAATTTATGAAAAATTGAAATCTGATCTTCAGCTAGTTTTTCAGTGTTCTGGGAAGGATGTTGAAACAGAAATCGGTACAATTAGAGGTTTGATTGGTAGAAATAGCCTTCTGAACATACAGTTTATGGGAATTTCTGATAATCAAACATCTGAGAATAATTTAGGTTTTGAATCAAAGAGGAAACATTCAATGAAAATAATTGCAATCTACCACAATAAAGGTGGCGTAGGTAAGACTACTGTTACCGTTAACTTAGCAGCAGCTTTAAGAAAAACTGGAAAAAGGGTATTAGTCATTGATCTAGATAGTCAAGCTAATACTACACTGGCAACGGGATTAATTAAATTTGATGATGAAGAACTAGACGATTTAAAAGACTGTAATATTGGTAATATTTTACTTTCAGAAGCACATTTTCCAATACAAGATGTTGCTAGAACCTCTATCTTTACTAACCCAGAGATTGATGTTGTTCCTGCTCATATTAACTTAATGGAAGCTGAATCAGTGCTTATTCAAAGGACTGATAGTAAAGTAATATTGATGGGAAAACTGAATGTAATCAAAGAGAATTACGATATTGTTATACTTGATACACCTCCTGCTATTAATCTGTTTTCAGAAATTGCCTTAATAACGGCTGACTATTTACTTATTCCTTCTGACTTAAAGCCTTTTGCCAATCAAGGACTGCTAAATGTAAAGGAGTTTATCAAGCGAATCGATAATTTTAGAAAATATATTAGCAAAACACCTATTACAATACTTGGTGTTCTTCCTTGTAAAATTTCCACAAATGCTAAATTTATCCAATCCACTTTACCAAAACGTCTAGAGCAAATTACAAAACGCTATGGTTTGAATGTGATGGATACTGTCATATATGAAAGAGAGGATCTAGCGAAATGTAGCGAACAAGTTAAGGTTATAGGAGCAATGGAAGTACCTGATCCCAGGTCTATACTTGATTTTAAACCAAATTCTACTTCTGCCCAAGAATTGACATTATTAGCAATAGAAGTTTTACAAAAAATAGGAATGGCTGAATGAAACTATCTAATTCATCTATAGCTGTAAGAAAAATATCCTCGACTGTTCCATGCTCACAATTTTCACAAGATGAATTGAACCATGCAGCAGAGTTAATTTTGAAGCTTGGAGGAATCATCAATCCCTTAATTGTGCGGATAACTAGTACACAGTCATACGAGGTTGTTGATGGACACTTTGAATACTACGCTGCGGCTAGAGCAAAAGAGATAGATTCTCAAAAAGGTGAGTATATTGGAGCATTCATTATTGAGCCAGATAATGAAGACGTTTTACAACAAATTGCATTAATAAGAAAAAAGGAATTGGTTGACAAAGAGCTAACACAAAAGTTACAAAATATTACTGATCAGATTGCTCAATTGGCTGAATCAGTCAAAAGAATTGAAAATACTATAATTCCACCAAATCCTGGTGAAAACGGTAAAACAAAGGTTATATATACACTTGAAGAGCTTGAAAAGATGAAAGTTTCAGAGCTTAAAAAGATAGCAAGAAAACAACAAATACCGGGTTATTCAAGAATGAAGAAGGATCAACTCATTGAAGCAATTATGAATAATCAAAAATCATAATTATCAAGATTTGTTTGATCATGGTCATTTTCAACATCATTCTAGCTATTTAGCAGGTAGGGTGCGTTAGCGGTAGCGTAACGCACCAAAATATTAATAATGGTGCGTTACGGATTTCATCCTAACACACCCTACAATATTTGTTTTTTTCATAAATAAAACCGAATTTCTATAGTTATTTTCAACATCATTCTAGCTATTTAGAATTGGAATTTTACATGGATAGACTGGAATCTAAAATCATTATTTCTAATAACTTCTGATGGACAGCAGCTAGATAAACCGTATCCATCGCCGCATACTGTAGTTGCTTGTCGCTAAGAGGACGCATTCCCCAATCGCTGGTTCCTAGCTCTGCATCTACATTGACAAAGTGACAGAGTTCTGATGCTAAAGTTTTTAGTTTTAAATTGGAAACTTCCAGGCGTTCACGGCTAATTTTTCTAGCTAGTTGGTACGTACAGGTAATATTGCTTGCGAGCTTTTTTCCTAAATACTTGAGGTCAAAACCAGCATTGTGAAAAACCTTTTCAATATTGGGATTAATCATGATTTCGTTAATGAAATATTCTGCCAAATCATGTTTATCTAATACATCGAGAAGGTAAGCAGATACACCTGTGGAATCTGTCGGCTCAGCCAATACCTGAATCAGCGATAATCTGGGATAGTGAGTAGTAAAATCGGCAATTTCTGTATCTAACCACAGAGTTTTAGTAGATGTTAATGTGGAGATGAACTCCTGGATTTCTGTTGCTGTTGTCAGGTAGTGCATTGACTAAAAATTTCTCAGTAATAATTAAATTTAACCCAATACGGTTCAGTTAAGCCTCAAATAGACCCTCTACGTAGGTTGGGTTGTTCGCAGCAAGGAACATAGCTTGCTTCCCGCAGGGTAACCCAACAAAGTCCTGGAAATGTCGGGTTTCACTTCCTTCTACCCAACCTACAATTTTATTAACACCAACTCTATTGCAATTTAAGCAATCAAACAAATTAATTGGTCTTCAAACTTAGCTTTGGGGTTGACCATTTTTACTTTCTTCTCCTGACATAATATACCAATTAAGTGTTGAATGTCGGTTTCTTTCACATCTGGAAACTGTTTGGCTGCTTGGGAAATTAAAGTAGTAATACCCATGAAAGCTTGCGTTTTGACTAGATTTAATAAAAAATCTTTGACTGGTAAAACTTCTTTGATAATTGTAGATTTAGAAAAAAGTTCTAAATCCTGCAATAACATACAATTCTGCAAAACTTCAGACTTACGGGTTAAAGTTTGTAATTGCTGCAAAGTAATAGTTTTATATCCAATCACTAATTCCTGTGATAGTACAGAATTAACCAAGAAATTATAAGTAGCTAAGTAATGGACTGACTGAACATTTGGGATGATGTGAATATGTTGAGTATTGGTGAAAATCTGGCTGTAGATTTTATGATCTGCAAGTTTTACTGTTCCTACATTACCAATTCTGAGCAGTAAAAGTTTTTGGCAAATATTTTGCTCAATTGTTTTTTGACAAGCATTCATTACCTGAAAGAAACTTGTCATATTGGCATCTTCTGTCCAGACTATGCCGATTTTTTGTCCCTGAGTTGGTTGTTGATAACTCAAAGAATAGCTGGCATATTTGCCTGATATCAGTTTAGGTGTTACTTGTACTTCTAATGCTTCTAAAGCGACTTGCAACATCCGAATGAGTTCAGGGGATGATAGCAAGGAAAGTTTAGGAAATTTTTCCTGAATTTTTTTATATTCCTGCTGCCATAGTAATTGAAACTCTGCGTGAGGATCTAGTTTGACTCCGCGACCTGTCCCTATCAGATTAGTTTTATATTTCTGATATTCGCTTCTACCTAAAAGTAATGCATTTCTAGGGTCAGTTTTACCACCTGGAAAATATTTCTCTAAAATTTGGCGATTTAAAGGAATGATAGGAGATTCTGGTTGAGGTTTAGCTGCTTCATATAGTGTCTGTAATATATACTTCCAGAGTGCTTCAGCTTGATTGAGGTCAATATTTTTAAGTTTAACTAACTTATCAATTCTCGCTTTATCAGACTGTGTAATTTGTTTCCAACTTTGCCTCCAAGGATCTGTAACTATAGTAATGATAATCAGAAAATTCTGGATGTTTTCATTGTGAAGAGTGGTGTTGACATTAAATATTGCTTGTGGATTAGATAACCAATTCGGTATGCTTTCCACCTGATCAAAACATAAAACAATTGGCTGAGTTGCTGTAGAAATTTTGCCAAAGTTGGCTAAGATGTTTTTAGCTGCATCTTCGGTATCAAGGCAATTGCTGACGTTTAAAGCCTGCATTGATTCTTCACTTAAATCATCTCCTCTTAACCACTCACAGGCTAGGGGATAAAGTTCTGGATTTGTGAGGTCATGTAGAACTCCAAAAAAACTTTCAGGATTATAAATACTATCAGTTTGATAGACTTCTATCAGATGTTTAATAAATTTTTGCCGATCAGTTAGCAATAAATCGAAAAAATTATCATTAAAAAGTTTCTTTTTGAGGGTATTTTTAGTGAAGGCTGATAAACTTTTAAGCCAGATAATTAACTGAGAGTCTTGCTTTCCATCTGGGACTTGAATTAAGCTATCTACTGTATAACGCAAGATATGTCGCCAGATGTACTGGTCATCAACCCAAGGCCCTATATAAGCAAAAAAAGCTTTCGGGTTAAGGGTGCGTTTTAGTCTCCCTAAAACATAGCTTTTGCCAGAACCGGAATCACCAACTAGGAAAATAGTCCGACTAAAATTATCTGTAGTTACTAGGTTGAGAACTTCTTCAATTTCGGCTATGGCTTCTTGATGAATTGAAGCTACCATAGATCCACTATCTTGGTTTTTCCCCCAAAAATTACCTGTCCTGGAATTTACCCGGTCAAAGGGGTTTATCTCGCGCTTAATAATCTCGTCGATAGATGCCATGATTAATTACCCTGATGAAGTAAAATGATTTATGGAAAACTAATTTATCTATTGTTAGTTAACACTGACAAAGAACAAGGAACCACCAACATTTTGTGAAATTCCGGCATTAATTTGTTCTGTAGTGTAAGGTGTGGGATCTAACAATGAACTCAATTCAATTGAGTCACTTCTTTGTAAGCGATACAGTACCTGATCTAATTCATCTCGTGATAAAGGCGGTTGTAGCTTTTGACGTAAATGAAAAATGGGGAGATAATTCTCTGTATTTAGTTCCTTATCTAATTTCTGAATAATTTGTAAGATATCTGGCTCACTGACATTGAGAATCGTTTTTGAAGCAACGTTTTCCCCAAGAGGTAATGAACTAGAGGCTTGTTCTGGTTTGATTCGTAAATTCTGACGCAAAAACCGCAGGTAATTATTGAGTAGATCGAGATTGATATTTGCTTGTCCTTGGGGGCTGTATTCATCCCGTAAAAACTCAATTCCTCTTTGGGTTAGCCAAATCGACCCTTGTGTCCTTTTCATTTTGACTTCAGCTACAATCAAGCCTCGATCACCCAGCGCTGTGAATATCGCGTTTCGTTCTGCTGCTTTGAGTGAGGTGATTTTGCTGGGGGCGATGTTACCGGAAGCTTGAGCAATCTTTTCTAGTACCTTGAGTTCTTTAGCTGCAATGGGGACTTGGGTGGGATCTTTCAGCAGTGCTTGACCTGGCGGTAAAATTTTGACTGTGGCTATCTCACGGGTATAGTCTACCAGCTGGCGATCGCCTAAATCCTGACAAATTTTATCCTTACCCTTAAAACCTTTAAAGATATTTGTACTCAGACTTGACCGATAATTTGCACACCCCAACAAATTTAAAAGGAATTTTAACTCATTCGTATCCATGCGTGTCAGCCTGCTTGTACATAACTCAGGTATACTGTAGCTTGAATGGCACTAATTTACACATCTTTCCCATGTTAGCAATAATTAGTGCTATTGGCTACAGCCAGCTATGCAAACATTATCCTTTGATTTGCCGCAGGGCATTAAAAACCTTACCCCGTAAGCCCATTGGTAAAAACGACAAACCCCAGCCTGTCAAAGCTTTAGTGGTAGAAAAAGACTTACCTACCAAAATTAGTTCTCTCCCTTTTTGGGTTTCACCCTGGTTAATTAAACGCAAACCCAATAATAATTGCGATTCAGCTAGGAGATGTTGTCTGATTTTTTCTAATTTATCTGATTCAAATTGATAATTTTCTAAATACCGAATTTTATCAAACAAATAAGGAATTTCTCGCTCAATACCCTGCTGTTCTGCATGGTGGCGATATTCCATTAATAATTCCGGTAAATAATAACCCTTTTTATCAGCTAAAGCCAGCCTGACAAATAAATCATTATCTTCACAATTTTGGATATTAGGTAACATAAAGCCCAAGTCTTGCAAGGTCTGACGACGAAATAAAGTCGCGCCAATTTGAAAGCTTTGGTTGATAAAAACTACCTCTAATAAATTATCTACTATCCCGGCTTTTAAATTATCCCGACCCCAGAGACGAGAATTTTCCTGAGTCTTTGATTCATCCCGGATATTGTCAATATCAATTATCCAATGGTCTGTACCCACAAAATCAATGCCAGAATCTTGATCAAGTATTGCCGCAGTCCGGGCTAAAAAATTAGTGGTTAGCCGATCATCATCATCAAATTTAATAAAATATTCACCCTTAGCTGCATCAAAACCAGAGCGCATATTATTGCTTTTACCAATATTTTGCGGATGACGGATATATTGAATCCGGTGGTCTGTGTACTGTGACATCAATTCAGGTGTGTCATCAGTTGAACCATCATCACAAATAATTAATTCCCAATCTTGATAAGATTGCTGAAGTACGCTTTCTATGGCGTAAGGCAGAAGATTTTGTCGATTAAATGTAGGAATACAAACACTAATTTTAGCCACAGTAATTAATTTAAATAAATTTACAATTTAACCAGGGTTTTCAATATTACTTAGGGAGTATTTTAATAAATCATCTCAGATAAATTTATCAGGGACTGACACAATAAGTAATAATATTTATTTACTCTATTATCTTTAGTGATAGCAACATTTTATCTGTGAATATACAAAAACTTCATCATTTTTGGCAAATCTTGAAAGCGTTTCTCTGTTGAGTGAGGTAGAAGAACCCCACCCCCAAGCCAGAAGGGGACGATAATTTACTTCATGTGATTAGGAAAGTCTATGATCATCAGCTTGTCATTGATGAAAACTTTACACAAAATAGATCAGAGATATTTCAAATGACATTTAGCCGGAAATCGGGACTGGTAGATGTGTCATATTTTAATTTAGTCTAATTTTCGGTTAATTGGTTATATGCACATCTTAATGCTGTCCGCTACTTTTCCTTATCCGCCAACGCGGGGGGGAACTCAAGTGAGGACGTTTAATTTACTGAAATATTTGAGTCAAAGTCATGCTATCACTCTGGTGACTCAAGGCGATGCCTACGGCGAGCTGCGCGATCGCGATGTGACAGAAGCAGAAATCGCCCAATTGCGGGACTGTGTAGATCATCTAGTTGTGTTTGAACGTCCGCCAGATTCTGGAACTGCATCGGGAATACTGAAGAAAATACAACGCTTGAGTCAGTTTTGGCAACAGGGAACCCCACCCAGTGTACTCAGCCGCTACTCAGTCCAGATGCAAGCATGGATTGATCATTTTGTCGAGGAGCAAAAATGTGATGTGATTACCTGCGAACATAGCGTCAATGAAATTTATGTGCGATCGCATTTTCAGAAATCTCTCAGAACCATAGTCAATATTCATAGTTCTGTCTATGGTAGTTGTCTTAACCAGCTAACAACAGGCGTTTCGGAAAATCGACTCCGAGATCAAATTAATCTGCCGCTTTTACGTCGTTATGAACAAAGATATGGCGCGAAATTTTCGTCAATGGTTGTAACTACAGAAGATGATAAAAGTCAATTAGAAAAATTTCATCCTCACAGTGAAATTACAGTTATTCCCAATGGAGTTGATTTGGTAACATTTTCTAACCGTACCCATGATCCCGGAGGATATAGATTAATATTTATTGGGGCAATGGATAATTTAGCAAACATTGATGCCGTCTGCTTTTTTACTAATCAAATTTTACCAGAAATTCAAAAAATATATCCCCAAACAACTTTTGATATTGTCGGTTCTCGCCCTGCGCCCGCAGTTTTAGCACTCACACAACAACCAGGAGTAAATGTCACTGGAAGAGTGCCTGCAATGGGAGATTACTTACACAAATCAACAGTTTGCGTTGTGCCGATGCGGACAGGGTTTGGGATTAAAAATAAGACTTTAGAAGCAATGGCTGCTGGTGTGCCGGTAGTGGCAAGCGATCGCGGTTTAGAAGGACTAGCTATAGACACCCCACTCCGGGCATTACGTGCCAATCAGCCTGCTGAGTATGTCGCCGCCATTAGTCAACTTTTTGAGAGTCCCCAACTGCGTGAGCAATTGTCCCATAACGGTAGACAACTAGTAGAAACCGAGTTCACCTGGGAGATAGCGGGAAAACGTTATGAACAAGTTTGTTTGGGGCTGAATCAACAACATTAAAAAATTGAGAAAAGAGGAGTGAGCCGCAGCGATCATGTTTATCCCGCAGCCATCACTCCTTTGACCTCGCGCGTTGATAAGCTGTTATGCTTATTTACAAATACAGCAAATTAATTCTTAACTTTTATCTAACTAAAGTCGCTAATAATTGTTAAATTGTTATGTGATAAGCTATACAAAAATCTCTTTTTACTTAACTCGACTTGATCCATTTTTTTCGCAACGCGATTGGTATCACTGAAACCTTTGTGGGGTTGGTGTTGTAATTTTTGGATTTCATCGATAATCGTCATGAAAAAAATCGGACAATTCCCGTAAATTGGGCATTAAATTTGGATATTCGCATTAAATGAGTATTTAATAGCATTCATTTGGAAGCAAACTGATTGTATTCCAGAACACAATAAAACTTAAAATTAACCCCATACCTGGGTTAGTAGTAGACTGACTCTTCCGGTGGACGTTAGAGACAAAAATGGTAGTTACTGTCATAAATGGAGGCAAAAATAATCACCAAGATTCTATACAAAGCAGTTCAAGAAAAAGTAAAACTTTGGAAACTGAGATATAGAGAAACAGATGTTAAGTTGCTCAAAATTCCTGAAATCGCCTAAAAATCTGCTTTGCATTCATTTGCAGATCCAGAAATAGCTGCATTCCTTGTGATCAAAAATCTGCTATTACAAGCGTTAAAACCGGGGGCATATTTATTATGGACTGGTCGCAAAATCTACAACAATTCCAAGACTTCGTATTATTCAAATTTCCTCAACCGCCATATTTTTTAGTTTTAATTGGCTTGTTAATTAGCCTTGTCTGTGGTTTACCATTTGCGATAACTCTGCAAAAACGAGTGCAAGATTGGATTCAAAATCATTCTCCTGCTACTCTACCCAGATGGGCAAAATTACAACTTTTCATTCCTTTTATCGGAACGGCTATTGGTGTTTCTATCGCCTTGGCTTCGATGTTAGAAATTTTTGGTGTCCCGACGCTGCCTTCTTATTTGCTATCTTTGCTAGTCACAAGTTTAGTGGGTTCATGGGTTTGGGCGGAAATCGGTAACCTTTTAGGTCGAAGACTTTTACGCTCCTATTTAGCTCAGTCTGCAAAGTTGTCTCACCAAAGGTAGAAGTAAGTTATTATCACAAAATGTAAAAATTTAATAAGTGAAAATTCTGTAAATAAACATAATTAATCAATACTATGCAATTCTCAATTTGCCATCTACAAATGGTTAAGAATTTAGCCGTAATTGCCAAATTGTAGTTACCCAAGTTCCGAGACACCTGTTTTGTGGTACGTTGAAGGATTAGTAGAATACCAGAACATATGTACATATTCAGGATTGATTTGGGCAGCAATTGCAGCTGATTCAAAGTTTCATGATTGGGTATCTTCAAGAAGGGCGCAATTAATCCCAGTATTGATCTAGTGGACTTTTTTGCTCAACTTCTGCAAGCAAGTAGCGGGATTTTCAGGTGAACATAGAACATTTCATTCAAAGCGCAGAAGCACTGCACAGCCGTTTAGCAGATTTGTACCAAACCGCTAGTGTATTACCTTGGATTCCGCCGGAATTGCTGCCCCAAGCTTTTAAGGAACTCTATAGTACCTCTAAAATGGTGCAATTAGCGGCAGAGGAACTTTATCAGCAAAATGAGGAACTGATTCAAACCCGCAATTGGTTAGAAGCTGAACGCCAACGCTACCAAGATTTATTCGAGTTGGCACCAGACGGCTATTTAGTCACTAATGGCGAAGGCATCATTCAAGAAGCTAATCTGGCCGCAGCGCAACTGCTAAACGTTTCCAGACAATTACTAGTAGGCAAACCAATCGTTAATTTTGTCCGCCTCGAAGAACGACAGCCTTTTCGTAGTCAACTCAGCCAGCTATGCCAGTCGGACAACGTGAGAGAATTAGTTGTGCGTCTGCAACAAAATCACGGCGAGTACTTTGACGCAGCTTTCACAGTGGCTGTAGTGCGTAATGAACAGGGTAAAGTTAACTCTCTGCGTTGGCTGTTGCGTAATATTAGTGAACGTCAGAAAAAGAAGACAGAACTAATCGATAATGACAGTGATTTAATTCAGGATCGCCCGATATATAAACATCCCAAAGGAGAAACTATTCTCCTGAATCCTTTAGTCGTTTGGTATGTTCGCCAAGGCTTAGTTAAGCTCAATACTTTTTGTGAAACTGGTGAAGAGATATTGATCGGATTAGCGACACAAGACATGGTTTTTGGCTCTAATATGACTTCTCTACCCATTTATCAAGCCACAGCCCTGTCAGATGTCGAATTAGTCTCAATTTACGTCGCAGAGATAGCTGTAAACCCAATGTTGAGCCATATTCTGTTACCAAAAATCAATCAACGGTTACAACAGACAGAATCTTTTTTAGTGATTGCTGGTAAGCGGCGGGTGGAAGAAAGACTTTACCATCTATTGCAACTTTTAAAACAACAAATCGGCGAGCCTGTAGCAGAAGGCACTCGCTTAAGCGTTCGCTTGACTCATGAAGATATTGCTAGTGCTTGCTGTACTACCAGAGTGACAATTACCCGCTTGATGGGAAAATTACAACAACAAGGTTTAATTAGTTTTGACTCCAAAAAATATATTATTTTGAAAGATTAACACCGCTGCGCGGAAGTCAAAGGTCAAAAGTCAAAAGGCTTTTATTGTGCAGGATAAATAATTTATGTTAGGGATCATTGTGTTGATTTTCTAATATGCAGACATTCGGCAATACTACTCGATCATCGAGTTACATCTTAGCATTGGACTTAGGTACGACAGGTAACCGCGCTTTTGTATTTAACGTAGAAGGGAAGATTATTGGGCAAGCATACAAGGAACTGACTCAGTATTATCCTCAGCCGGGATGGTTAGAACACGACCCTGAAGAAATCTGGCGGGATACCTGCTGGGTGATGCAAACCGCTATTAAAAATGCTCAAGTTACACCATCGGAAATTGCGGCATTGGGGCTAACTGTGCAGAGGGAAACTTGCTTAATTTGGGACAAAACGACTGGGAAGCCATTACACCCAGCGATAGTATGGCAAGACCGCCGCACTTCTGCTGTTTGCCATCAGTTGCAAGCGCAAGGCTACGCTGAAGAAATTTCCGATCGCACTGGCTTAGTTATTGATGCTTATTTCTCGGCTACTAAGTTGAGATGGCTATTAGACCATTGTACTGGAGTTGACCGCAAAAATATCTTAGCTGGGACAATTGATACTTGGATATTGTGGAATCTTACAGGGGGAAAAGTTCACGCCACCGACCACAGCAACGCCAGCCGGACAATGCTGATGAATTTGTCTACTGGTGCATGGGATCAGACACTTCTCGAATTATTACAGATTCCGGCTGAGATTCTGCCCCAGATTCTGCCCAGTTTAGGTAAATTTGGCGTTACTGATCCGGCTTTGCTAGGCACTGAAATTCCGATCACTGCCATTTTGGGAGACCAGCAAGCGTCCCTATTTGGTCATGGATGCGATCGCCCCGGTTTAATGAAATGCACCTATGGTACTGGTAGTTTTTTAGTGGCTCACACTGGCTCAAATATTGTTCGTTCTCAGCGGCAACTAATTTCTACAGTGGCATGGACGCAAGCCCAAAATGGTAATAAGTTAGATATGGGTTATGCCTTGGAAGGCAGTATGTTTACCAGTGGTGCTTGTGTTCAATGGTTACGTGATGGCATCAAATTAATTAAAACTGCCGCCGAAACTGAAGTCATGGCTAATCAGGTGACAGATACAAATAAAGTCTACTTTGTGCCGGCTTTTAGTGGACTAGGCGCGCCCTACTGGGATATGAGCGCTAGAGGAGCTTTCCTTGGGATTACCGCCAGTGTACAACCCCAGCATTTAGTTCGTGCAGTTCTAGAAGCGATCGCCTACCAAGTTCTAGAAGTAGTCCAGGCAATCAATGCCTCTTCTGATACTCCCATGCAGCAGCTAACTGTAGATGGTGGTGCTTGCGAGAACAATTTTCTCATGCAGTTTCAGGCAGATATCTTGGGAATTCCCGTAGAACGCCCCAGGATGCGCGACACCACTGTACAAGGTGCCGCCTTTGCCGCAGGTTTAGCTGTGGGATTTTGGCATGACTATACAGCATTAGTCAGTCAAAGGCAAATAGACCGCATCTTTGAACCAGGCAAAGGCCAGCATCAAGCACAAGCCAACTTCGCTATGTGGCAACAAGCAGTTAAACGGACTCTGGCTTGGGGAGAATAGGGAAGCCGGAAAAGATGAGGGAAATTTTTCCCCCTCATCCCCATCATCTCCCTCGACTGACTTCTAACATCAACTTTGAATCCCAAGTGTAGTAGCCAATTTTTTCAGGGACTCTGGAAAATCGCCCGGTGCGATAGCCTCGTGATAGTTCATTCAGCACCTTAGTTTTCACCTCTCGCACTTCTTCCTCATCTAGTTCACCATAAAGACCGGTGATGATGTCCGCCACACTGAAAACTCTCCCTGAATGTTTTTCCAAGAAATCAGAAAGAGCATCGATCAAAAATTGACCCTCAAATTCTTCAAGCATGGGGACTACATTTGGATTGGCGCTGGGGAGTGGTTTCTTCTTGTTGTACTTGGCAGATTGAGAGTAACCTTTGGTCTTATTAGAGGTTACTAAACTTAAGTTGAGAGTGTAACAACCAGGCTCGTCAGGAATCCCAAACCAGACACGCCTTTCTCTACCCTGTGTCAGCGAAGATTGGACTCTACCTTTGACAACCTTGAAAATGGGCGGCTCTAAATCTCCATAAAGCGATCGCACAATAAAATCTATATGACAAACAGTACCCAGATGTTCGTGCAGCAAACTTCTGATCGCTTCCATCCGACTTTGAGGTTGATACTCAGGTAGCATGGGAATGTCTGGAACTTTGATTGATTGATCTTGACTGGCTAGGGATGTGGTTGATACTGGCGGTTCGGGAATCTCTGTAGTTGTCGCAGAATTATCTATTTCCCCGTTGTCTGAATCTGAAAGTTCAGACCCAGTAGAGTTAACACTTTGATCAGGTACAGATGACAATGAGTCTTTTGCCGTCGGGGGGGAGAGCTGATGACGCATCTGCACGTTTTCCAGATGAGCGATGGTCGCATTTGAGGAACAACAGTTGTTAGACAACAAAGCATCCACATGATCGAGTTGCGATCGCGCCTGTGTGTATAAGCTTTCATACTCTTCTACGAGGCGAGCATAGTAGTCTCGTAATTCTAATAGTGGAGAGAGAAAAGCTTCGGGGGGTTCTAATGGTAAGAGATTATTCATCAAGCTTTAAATCATCCTAAATCAATATCACTTTTGTAAGTCATGGCTCTAGGTTTTGCTTTTTGAGATGACTGATGAGATTTTTTTGGTGCTTGCGGTGGTCGGCATTCCTCGCAATATAATGGACGCGGACCGAAAGTTTCCCGTTGTGTAGTTTGGTCGCATTGCTTACAGACAAAATGGAAAACACGAGTATGAATCTGTCTTTTATGCGCCCTGACAGTATATTCCCTAACATCAATGAACTTACTAGGCATAATCCAAAAGAGTGAATTTGTTTCCTATCAATATAGCTATTCAAGCAAATGAAATCAGATCCGTGTATGTTCAATTGTAAGTTTTATTTCCATCAGTGATTTGGGTTCAGCATAACTTGGGAGTAACCAATAGGCTATCTGCTGGAGATAGATATAGTAATTATCAGCATTCAAGTGTCAATCCCCTCTATGTCTCTGGGTTACTAAATATAGAAATTAGACATATTTCCGGCAAAATTTATGACAAATTGGCTGAAGTGTCCATATTGCACTTCAGGTTATCTGTTTTTATGCGGGTCAAATAATTTTAGATTTTGGTTAGCGAGTCAGCGTTCGCGCAGCGTCTCGTAGAGAGCGTCGTATTTTGGTTCGACCCCAAAGATAAATCAGATGGCTTGTACAATTCAGGAACTATTGGTCAACAAAGATCACGAAAAACCGCCTCACAATAGTAGGAAGCGGTGGTCTGATTCAACCGTATTTCTCGGTGATGTCTATGAGGTTGTTTTTAGAATCTACCTTGCGAAAGATTTAAGGATTTCGTTGAAGTTAAATCAAGAAATTTTTTGTCCTGATTTATACCTGATGTCAAGTATCTTTTGATCCGAAATAAATCTGACTTCAACTGACAATTGCTCACTAATTAACGAGATTGAAAAGATTACCTTCCACTACCGCGATCCAAATTTAGGGGATGAAAACAGTGGAATTTTAGACAGTTTATATAATTACTGAAATTTGCAACTTGCTCACTGGCGTTTTTATCGAAACAAAAAAAATGGTTATTCATCTGCCGAATTTAAAAGTCTTGATTTTAAAATTTACTAACTGAAGTAGTAAAATCATAAATTGAATTTACCAGAGCTATATGTTCATCCTTGCTCAGATGGCAATTCTGATAATAATCATCTAAAAAACAGATAATTGCCAAACTTGCAGATTCTAGTTTTGCCCTTTTCCTAGCTGCCCTAATAGCTTGATATAATTCCGGATAAATATGGTTATTGCTAATTCCTATTTGCTCATCAGGCATCCAACACTTAAATGCATAACCTTCAGGCAATGGAATTAATTCAATTAACCAACCATGATATGAATCTTGCCATTTCATTCACAATTCTTCTCTTAGTTCAGTAATTAAGGTTTTTACCTGACTTTTTTATGTGCGAATCAAATTATATAACCTATATATGCAATCACTGTGCAGAATTTGTGCAGAATTTGTGTAGAAAACAAAGGTAACACTTTTTACATATTATCAGCGACCAACTCAAACAGTACTGTAGTGGCGTGGCAAGGCTAAAATGTTGCAATAGCCAGTAGGGTGGGTTAGGACGGTAGTCCGTAACCCACCATTATCCTTCAATTTAAGTGAGGACGGTAGTAACCCACCATTATCCTTCAATTTTTGGGTAATTTATTTTTTGGTGTTCCCTAAGATGTGTACTTCATTTACTTGTAAAGTGCTGTAACTCCTATTTGAGGCGATAACCCAGTCCATGAACTGTTTCAATAAAATTTTCTGGCGCACCTAAAGCTCTCAGCTTTTGTCGGAGACATTTAATATGAGACCTGACAGTTTCCTCAACAGGGGAATCGTCCACAGACCAAACCTGCTCAATAATGCTAGAACGGCTCAACACCCTTCTGCCATTAGCAACCAACAATTCTAAAATTGCGTATTCTTTTGGTGTTAATATCAAAGGGTAACTGTTATAACTAACTTCATAAGTACTGGGGTTAAGGTGCAGTTTTTCCCAAGATAAACTGACTGTACTTGCAGAAGTACCTCGTCTGAGTAAAGCCCTTATCCGAGCCATTAACTCTTCTAAATCAAACGGTTTAGCCACATAATCATCCGCCCCTGCATCCAAGCCAGCTATCTTGTCAGCCACAGTATCACGAGCCGTTAACATTAACACTGGTGCGCCGCAATTTCGATGTGCTGGATGACTTGTGCCAGCAGTACGTAAGCGTTGACAAAACCTGATACCATCTAGTTTTGGCAGTGTGACATCCAGCAGCACCAAGTCATATTTCATCGATTCTGCTGAGTTCCAAGCTGCTTCGCCATCTTTGGCAACGTCTACTACATATTGCCTTCTACTTAAAGCTTCTGTTAGTACCTCCGCCAGTTGTATATCATCTTCAACTACAAGAATTCGCATAATATATCCTTTATTTAGCTGATATATTGAACCAGGCTAGTCATAAATTAGACTTTTCAAACATCCTCTTAAGCGTTTAAGAAATATTGCAGTTTATTTAACTGTAAGCGATCGCAATTATAACGATTAAACGAGTTATTTTTTCAACAATTTTATGAAACAGAAATTTATGCAATGGTCTTTCCCCGGAAAATGGATTCTTGGGGGGTTTAGTTTAACCTTGTTGCTGATGGGTGTAGTTACCTTCGCTTCATTTAAGAACACAACTGAAATCCAACAGGGGGCTGATAGGGTACAGCATACTTATCAAACTCTCAATACTTTGACAAATTTTTATGCGGCGATGACAGCAGCCGAATCAGCCCGGCGAGGATATATATTTTTAGGTAGCAGTCAAGATTTAAAGCGACATCAAAATGAAGTAGCAAATATGCAAACTGAACTCAAGCTGTTAGAGGAACAGATACATCCTAGTTTGAGTCAGCAACAGCGATTTTCACAGTTGAATTTATTAGTAAATCGAAGATTAGCTCTTTTAGAAGAATCTATAGAACTTTATCACACAGATCAAACTGCATTACAAATTCAAAATGATATTACTGAGCGTAGCGTTAAACTTAGAGAAGAAATGCGGCCAGTGATAGCAGAGATTAAAGCTGAAGAACAAAGTTATCTCAGAGCGACACTAGATAAATCTCATGCTAGTATTCATTTCAGAATTTGGATAGAAATACTGGGGACAATTTTGAGTCTTGCCGTTATTTCTAGTTTATGTGTTATTCTGAATCGTCAATGGATAAAACACGATCAAATTGAGTCTTTAAAAGTTTCTCTGGCTCAACAAAAAGAATTTAGTGAGTTAAAAGTTCGCTTGTTTGCGATGATTTCTCATGAATTTCGGACACCTTTGAGTATTATTTTGCTATCTTCGCAGTTGTTAAGTGAAACTCTGCAAGAATTGGCAGATGAGCGGCAATTTAAAAATCTCTACCGGATTCAGTCTTCAGCTAAATTAATGAATCATTTATTAACGGATATATTAACTTTAACCAGGGCTGAAGCCGATAAACTAGATTACACACCGCAATTGATTAATGTCGAAAATTTTTGTTTGAATTTGGTAGAAGATTTACAGCTTTTTGGTGCAACATCCCATGTCATAGAATTCAGGAATCATGGTCAGTGTTTCCGTGCGAATATAGATGAAAAGCTATTGTACTCTATTCTGAGTAATTTACTATTGAATGCTATTAAATATTCTTTTGCTGGTGGGCATATATATTTAATTTTAAATTCAGAAGCTGAATATATAGTTTTTCAAGTAATAGATGAAGGTATAGGTATTCCGCCAGAGGAACAACCAAAAATTTATGAGCTTTTATATCGTTGTCAAAATGTGGAAAATATTGTTGGTATTGGTTTGGGTTTACCTGTGGTGAAAAAATGTGTGGAACGACATCAAGGTGAAATTACGATGAAAAGTGCTGTAGGTGTGGGTACAACTTTTACGGTGAAGATTCCGCATCAGAATAAATAAAGAAAACCTCACCCCAACCCTCTCCTTATTAAGGAGAGGGAGCCGGAATACAAATGAGCCTCGCGAAATGATGACTGAAAAACAAGTTAAAAATATTTTAGATGAGTGTGAACAGTTAATTAAAATTATTGCTAAATAAATCGTCACAACTAAAGCAAAGCTAGGAAAATAAACTTTTGACTTTTGACTTCCCCAACGGGGTCGCCAGGTATCGGATTTATGAAATGTTGATTACTGCGTGGGAAATGAGGCTGTGATAAATGGTTACAAAATTTTGAAAGCTTTATAGGTTACACTTTACAAGTCGCAACGCGAGAAGGCTGAGAAGCTGCATCGCATACTGGTTCGGGCTATAGGTATCTACGTAGGCTGACCCTTTTACTCCTAAAATGAAAGTAGGTAGGCTTCCCCTTCCTCCTCCTGAGTTTACAACAAACTTTATTAGTTTCTCAAAACTCACCCAGCCGTCCCCCACGCCGAACGACATCCCCCCCTCGACCAAAGTGACATTGTCGTGCCACCATCCTACTTTCTTGGCGAACTGTAAATAATTTGAAGAGTCTGTGCCTATCCAGTCTTGTGGTTTTATCCCCAGTCTATTCTTAGTGCTAATCCAGATTTCCTTCTGCACCCTAAAGCCAAAACGGTTGTCTGCGTTGACCCAAAGCTGGTCTATTCTCTGTAGGTCTGGACAAGAGAAACTATTAATGTTGTCTAAATCTAAATCTCCTTCTTTTTCTCTTTGGGCAATATTAAGCATGAGTCGCTCTGTTTGTCGGTTAGCTGCTTCCCAATTTTTAGCATCCAAAAAATATTCAAGTTGAGCATATAAATGTTTGGTAAGAGATTGCTCAACCTGCGGCTTAAGTTCGGCTGTTGGGGTGTTGGTTGAGAGTAGTTCAATTAAACTTCGATGAACAGATTCAATAACCTGACTGTCAAGAATTTTTGAACTGAGTTCAGGATATGTTTGAAGAATTGTGAATGCTTCAGTATAAAATTGTCTGGCTTTTTGTTTATTTTCTTCTTTAAATAAATTACCTTGAAAATTCAACATGAATACATTTAATTCTAATTCTAGATTTGAGAGGCTTTTTTGTTCCTTATAACTTTTTGATGCTTCCCAGAATTTCGTACTTCTCTTCAAGGCTTTTTCAGCCTCAGTCTTATTTCCAAGATGTTGATATGCTAATGCTATAGATGTATGTAGTAATGCTTGTTTAAATCCAATATCATCCATTTTATCAGACTCTTCCGCTAAAATTTTAATTTTGTCGGATAAATTGTTTTTATCTGCGGATGAAAGTTTATCTGCCAAATTTAAGATTTGTTTTTTATCTGCTACAGATTTTATTATGTCCTCAAGTTCTTTTTGTGTATTTATTAATTCTTTTCCAGAGTTTATCGCTGCTACAGCTATTAAAGATGCTCCTATTAATGTCACTATTACAATAATATAACTACGACGAATTAATCCTTGAGCTTTCTTATTAGCCTGATGAAGTTTCTTGTTTATCTGCTCTGCCGCGTCCCTATCCTTCCTCTCTCTTTCCAAAGCAGCTTCTTGTTCTTGAGCAGCAATCTGCTGCTGAATTTCTTTCTCTTTACTCGCTGCTAAAAATTGTTTATCCTGATAACTTAAATTTTTATCTCTCGCCCATGCTTCAGCTTCTTGTAATGCTTTTCCTCGCAGCAGTCGTGAGTCATCAACAAACCCAGAAGCCACCCAAAAACGAAAACTTTCAGAATATGGACGCAGATTTTGTAATTGATTTTCAATCCAATTTATTTCAAATATTTCCCGATAAATTTGGTTATAAATTTTCAGCTTACCATGCTGTCTCACAACTAAGCCTGAAAGCTGTAATTCACTTTGCTCTAATGTATCATCTGCTATTACCTCAGATTTTTCCTCACTCAGCCGGACTTGCTGATACAGTTCTAATAAATATCCAGCCCGTTGTTCATCTCTGAGAATTCTGGCTTGAATGGTTCGCAAATGTTCAGGTTCATCCTGTGATTCCCAATTTTCAATAATCCGTGACCTGACAACTTGTTCAACAGAACGAGGGTTTTCTTGTTCAGATTCCTCAACCATGAACTGACACAGCTTTTGAGTCAAAAATGGTTGTCCCCCCGTCCACTGCAATATTTCTTGTATTATCCCTTGGGGATTACTAAATTTACCGTAGAAACCCTTTTTTAATGGTTCAGCTTCATGCAATTGAAAGCCCTTGAGGGAAATAGCCTGACCAATATTAAACGGAGTACGCTGTTTATCTCCAATCAAATTGCTAGGTGATGCGACCCCCAACAAACAAAAAGTGAGGCGATTGTATTCAGGATTATCAACACGCTTGTTATAACAAGCACGAATCAAAGCAAAAAAATCATCTGTAGGAAAATTTAGACTGAGGACACTATCGATTTCATCAATAAAAATAACGATGTTTTCTGGAACTTTAACAAGTAATACTTCTTCCAGAAACTTGCGAAATCGCGTGACTAATGAATTTAACTGATTCGCCTCCCACCAATCACCAAAATCTAAATCTATTTCAAAACTATCAATGAGCGTATCGATTAAATCCGCATACCATTGTTCAGGAGGGACATTCTGAATACCACCAGCAGAAAGGTCAATTGCAGCACACTGTACACCATCATTTCTCAATCGCTGCATGGTTCGCACACGCAAGCTCGATTTTCCACTTTGGCGCGAATTCAATACGTAACAAAACTTTCCCGCTGTCAGTCCTGCATACAAATCAGTATCAGCTTCCCGGATAACATAGGTACTGGCATTTTCAGGTAGACTTCCAGAGAATATGTATTGGTCAACCATGATTTAGCTACCCCAAACGATTTGAGAAATACTGACGATATAAATCACAACTAGGAATGCAATCATTATTGGAAAGTTTGACTAATCCCAAACTATGCAATTTGAATGCAATTTCAGTATCTAGCCTCACAGGTGTATTTGTCATTACTACTTTTTTATACCCTAACTCAAGCTGGGGATTATGTTGTAAATGCCACAGTTGTTGTCGCAGGTGGTCGCTGAAAATTCCCTGTTCTGTTGGTGCTAGCCTTAACAGTTCTTCTAGGGTCACTTGTTGACATTTCTGGTATGCGTTAGCGGAGTTTAACGAAGTTATCGCCTGTTGTACTAAATAAGGATGTCCCCCTACCATCCCCATTAACGCACTTAAACCTTGTTCTCCTAATTTTCCTGCCAATTCGTGCTGCTGGGCGAGATTTGCCACTTGTTGCCGATTAAATTCGGGTAAATCAATTGCTAACCCCACATTAAACGGGGAGTGATTAGTGTCTAGGGCAGGATAAGCTTCAGTAGAGTGAACTACTATTAACCGCAGTTTTTTCCAAATATTACCAATCTTGTCTCCTTGTTTCGCTGATTCATACCACCCACGCATTAATAAGCAGAATTGGGGAAATATTTCAGGATAATCAAACAGTCTTTCAAAATTGTCTATGGCTAAAACTAAGGGACTGTCAGTAACGGATAATAAATATTTCTGAAAATAACGCGTACAGTTTTTATTCAATCCAAAAACTTCTTGCCAATATTTATCCAGTTGAGGTTCTAGGTCTAAACTGTCAGCCACATCAACACACAACCACTGCAAGAATGTTTTTAAGTTAGCCAAAATCTCAATATCAGCCAGTTGTAAATCTATTTTCGCAGTTTGATAACCCTGTTGTCTCGCATAATCTAGGATATTTTCTAACAGTAATGTCTTGCCCATCTTTTGCGGGGCTTTAGTGCGAATTAACGCCCCTGGTTGGATAATTGCGTTATAGCATTTATCTTCAATAGGCGGACGTTCAATATATATAGTTGTGTCTAATTTTGGTGTTGAATTTTCAAATAATTTGTTTGGTTCATTTGAGAATTGGCGATTTTCAGAGATGATCATTTGAGGTGTCAAGTTTTCGGCTATCCCTGCCACTCGAATCAGGTTACAACCTAATTTATAAGCAAACTCATAACCTTTATTTGCACCCAAAGCATCATAGAAACCCACTGCAAATTCAATTGCGGCTCTATCACCAATTTCTTGGCTCATGCCTACAACATAATTAATATGTTGTGCTATTTCTTTGGCTTGATATTGGGAATAGCAGGCATTTAAAACTACACACTCTACTTGTTCAGCAAATAGTTGGAACAACCCTGCTAATGCTTCGGCATCAACGAATTTTACTTGACCTGATTCATCTTCAAATAGTAAACCTTCTTCTCCAGCCCCATGTCCAGAAAAGTGAATGATCTGCGGTTCGTATTCTAAAATTGCTCTGTGGATATCCCGATAACGTACTGCTTGTGCTATAGCTATTGAATATTGCTCTCGATTCTTTGATCTTTTTAAACCCTCCTGGATTTCCCGCATTTCTTCATCTAGACGCAGGTATTTACTGCCTATTGGATTGGCAGATAAAAGTAGTATTCTCTTAATGGGATTATCAATAATCATTTATTGTGAATGGAGTCGCTCAAGAGCAGAATCAGACTATTGGCAGTTTGTTGCTGATTTATCTAGATTATGCGCTTTTACAGACTATAACGCAATGAACTGAGCATTTTCAAAGTTTGTATTTTTTATTTTTGCAGACTTCCAATTCCGATATCAGCCTTCTGACAGTGTGTTCTGCACAGTTGAGGCGTTTAGGCTGAGGATATCACTTGCATTGTAGAGGAATTGATTATGCCTAGTGGTCACGCCAGTCATAAAGGCACTTCGGATAAACCTAATACTAATACTGAAGGCCGGATGGATATTGCTGCTGATAAATCCATCAATCCTGATGAGGTTTTACCTGAAGGTGCGAGTACAAATACAACCAGAACTCAAGAATTTGTCGATTATCCTCCCGCTATTCAACGCCCAGGGGAGGATGTGAAAACGGAGGAATAAAGAACCTCTCTCCAAACCTCTCTTCTTATCCTACCGTGTACACACAAGTGATCGAATCGCCCCCTAACCCCCAATTATGGGGGAACAAGAATTTTCAAAGTCCCCCAAACTTGGGGGATTTAGGGGGCAAAACAGGCTCAAACGCAGACAGGCAGGACTTGTGTGTACACCGTAGCTCTCCTTATCAAGGAGAGGGGAGAATGATTAAATAAGTTATAAGTTATGGGAGGAAAATTATGAGTGATTTTGGGAAGAAAAGGTTGGAGGCTGTTTTAGCGATCGCCAGTTATTCTATAGGTAGCGGTACGGCTTCATCTGTACCAACTCCAGGAGGGGAAATTCCCAGACAGTTGATTCTGACTGCTTCTGATATCCTCATGTATATCAGCATTTGGAGAATTTATTTTCAGGAAGACTTATCTCGTCAAGGTCTTTTAGATATTTTGGCAGAATTAGGCTTGGTGACAGTCAGTGCCACCGGGACAGCTTATATAGTTAGTAAAGCCACTACGGCAATTTTGAAAGAAATTACTAACTGGACTGGGCCTTTGGGCTGGGGTGTGACAGCTGCGATCGCAGGTTCCCTGAGTGGTTTGTTTGGAGTTGTCTGGGCTTTATATTGCGATCGCCTAGCTTCGGAACGAGAAATCCAACCATGATCAAAACAAAGTTATCGATCTTCTCAATCACAAACCTCATATTCCATCTGAGAACTTACCACTTTCAGGACTGAATTTCGGTCGATCTGACTGCAACTTAGTCTCAGCCTCAGAAGGATTTACTTCTACTTTCTCGGTGTTTGTGCGATCGTCGCCCTCTTTCATCTGATTAATAGCTTTTTGAGAACCTTGTTTTAAAGACTCAAGATGTTGTTTGGTTTTTTCATAGTCTTGTTGCAGAAATTCAGTGGCTTGACTGATTTTTTCACTGCCTTTCACCTGATCAACAGCTTTCTGGGAACCTTGTTTTACAGATTCAAAATCCTGTTTAGTTCGTTCATAGTCTTGTTGAAGATATTCAGTAGCTTGACTAATTTTTCCACTCAATCCTTCAGTGTATTTCTGGGGATTTTGCACAGCTTTCTCTAAGACAATAACGCGCTTATCGCCTACACTGGAAATCATAATTGGCGCAAGTAAATATGTACCTTCCATTAACCCCTGCCAACCATTAGGAGAGAATAGATAGTTAACTACATATCCTGTTTCTGAATGGAATAGCAAGTCGATGATTTTTCCGACTTTGTTACCACTATCCGTCCAAATTTCACTCCCCACCACCGGGTTAACAGATTCGGTAATTTCGGAGGTGTGATCATCCCGATGACTGACTATAACGCTATCGGCTCCAATGGCCACAATTTCCCTCCAGGCGAAGGTTTTTTGCTTATTACCCAGCAATCCTGATTTACAGGTAAAGCCCAAAAGTCTTTGTGCCTGATTATCTAGTAAAAACCGTGACACACGACCAACTTCTTCCACTGTTTCACGGTCAAGCACTAAACGTTTGATCAACTCACTGTGCTTTAAAACTTGAGATGGCGTAGACATATTAAAAATACTTACCAAAGATTAAGGTTTTATGATAACATTATACTCGCAATTTAATACAGACACGTCAGTATTAAGTTATTGTGATTATTTGATATTGACATTCTGGTAATTGCGAGTCAAATCATCCCCAGGCTAGCCACTGGAGCGAGAGGTCATAATCTACAATGCAGATATTTTCCATTATTGCCGTTTTCGTAGCCTTATTAGCTGTAGTGTTTGCATTTCAAAATGCTGTCACCATCAGCGTTACATTTTTCGATGTGAATTTTGAGGCTTCACTCGCGATTGTCCTCATCTTGACTCTGGGTATAGGCATTATCATCGGCTTATTGGTGTCGATTCCGAGTATAGTTCACCGCAATTCACGGATTTCTAAATATAAGGGAAAAGTTGTAGAACTAGAGAATGAATCGAATGGATATTTAGAGACAATCACTCATCAGCGCCAAAGAATTGAAAACCTGGAAAGGCATATAACTTTAAAGGATAATCAATAAAGGTTTGAGAAAATTCGGTCTGTTGATCTGGAATGATTTTTTATTCCTTAAAAATGAGCGATGGCTCGCGAAATTCTCGGACTTTCTGAATGAGATGATATCACGCAGAGGCGCAGAGGCGCGGAGGAGAAGAGTGAGGGATATCTGCTTTTTTCTTTTCATCACCAATTTTTGTGGCTTCGTTGAGGAGGAAGGCTAATAAAGCACCACTTCCGATAACAGCAGTATCTACCATACTCATAGGGGTGATCTTTAAAAGTTTCCTCAGCGGTGGGATGGCTATAGCTAAGATTTGGACGGCAAAAGAACCTGTAATAGCAACATTTAAGTAAGGATTATTTGGTAGTTTCTCTTGACTAAATATGCTGTGGTTTTCGGAACGGCAACTCATGGTATGCAGCAGTTGGGCAGTTGTTAGGGTCATACAAGCAACAGTGCTGGCGCGCGCCCCTATGCCATATCGGAGGATGGCATAACTGTATGCTGCTAGGGTACTGACGGATATTGTGGCTGACTCAAAAATAATTCTGCCAAAATCGGAGTTTTTGATGATTGGTTCATCAGGATTGCGGGGTGGTTGACTCAAGACATCAGGTTCTGGTGCTTCCATCGCCAGGGACAAACCAGGGAAAATATCGGTGACTAAATTTAGCCACAGCAGTTGAATCGCATTCAAGGGTTCACCTAAACCAGCAGCTGTAGCAATGGTCATCACCATGATTTCGCTGAGGTTGGTGGCGAGGAGGAAATGCACAGATTTTCTAATATTGTTATAAATAGTCCGCCCCCGACTGACAGCAATGATCATGGTTTCTAGTCTGTCATCTTCGAGGACAATATCTGCAACTTCTCGCGCCACATCGGTTCCACCTTTACCCATCGCAACGCCCACTTGTGCCGCCTTCAGTGCTGGTGCATCATTAATTCCATCACCGGTCATGGCCACAACTTTTCCAGCTGCTTGCAAAGCCTGGACAATTTGCAGTTTATTACTAGGACTGATGCGGGCAAAAACGTTCACTTTGTCGCTGATTGCTGTCAGTTCCTCTGGCGTGAGATGATCAAGGTTAGTAGCGTCGAGAATTTCTAGTTGGTCATTGCGACTCAATTCTAATTCTTTAGCGATCGCATAAGCAGTGGAACTTTGATCTCCGGTCATCATCACCGTTTCAATTCCAGCTTGATGAAACTCCCCAATCAATTTTTTCACCCCAACTCTAATTGGGTCTTTCATCGCCACCAAACCCAGCCAGATCAGGTCTGTTTCATGATTATTACCGTTGTCATGATGATCAATATGGCTGTAAGCTACCCCCAAGACTCGCAGTGCTTTTCCTGCTAAGGAATGGTTTTCCATTGCGATCGCCCGCCTGTTTTCTGCTGTTAAAGGCACAACTTGGCCATTTTTCATCCACCATTGACATATCTCAATCATTTCGGCGGGGTTACCTTTGACTGCAATCAATTTGTGGCGATCGTCAATCTCATGAATTGTACTCATGAGGTTACGGTTTTCGCTTCGCAGGTTGGTTTCTAGCAGTTCATACTTTTGTCTCAGTTGTCTGACATCAACCCCAGCGCTAATTGCCAAATGAATCAAAGCATTTTCCGTTGGCGAACCTGTAACCACATACTCACCATTATCCTGTTGACTGATTTCACTTTCGTTGCAGAGAATTGATATATGAATCAGCTTTAACAGTTCATCGTTGGTGTAGAGATTAATATTCTTTTCCCCCACAGTAATTTTTTGGGTGGTTGTCCGTATTTCCACCACTAACATTTTATTTTCGGTAATTGTCCCAGTTTTATCCAGGCAAATTGTTTGTACAGAACCCAAAGCTTCCACCGCGCTAAGACTGCGAACGAGGACATTATTCTTCCTCATCTCTCGAATACCTAAAGCTAGGGTTGTAGTAGCAATTGTGGGTAACCCTTCTGGAACCGCAGCTACTGCTAAGGATATAGATGATTGCATCATTGCCAATAAACCATATCCCCGCAGCACTCCCAAACCAAAGACCAAGCTGCAAATTCCCATCCCGATTAACACCAGTTGACTTCCTACCTGATCTAGTTGTCTTTCTAGGGGAGTATCTGTAGAGGTAGACTCATTTACAAGTTGTTGGATTTTGCCCATTTCTGTAAATTTACCTGTGGCTACCACCGCAGCCAGTCCTTGACCGCCAGTGACAAAAGTCCCCTTATAGACCATATTCAGGCGGTCAGCTAAGGGAATATTTTCACCAGATAGAGGCGCAGTAGTTTTTGTAGTGGGGATACTTTCGCCAGTCAGGGCTGATTCGTCAACACTCAAGTTATCCGCTGCGATCAGTCGGGCATCTGCTGCTATATAAATACCAGATTTAAGCCATAAAATATCTCCTACAACCACATTTTCTGTAGGGATTTCAATCTGCTGACTTTCTCTAATTACCCAAGTTAATATTTGCTCTTGATTTTTGAGAGATTGAATTATTTTTGCTGATTGGCTTTCTGTGACGTATCCAATAACTGCATTCAGACCAACAACACCCATGATCACCACAGCATCGATTACACCGCCAGTCAGAAGGGCAATTCCTGCCGCCGCCCCCAGTAAAGCAACTGGCAGAGATTTAAACTGGTCAATTAAAATATTGCCAGAAGACCGTGTTGGGATTGCAGATAAAACATTAGCACCATATGCAGTCAAATTTATGGTGGCAGACTGACTCGATAATCCTGATGTTTGGGAAGTATTGAATGTATCTATAACTTGATCTGCTGTAATTAAATGCCAATTATCGCTTTTTTGCTCTTGGGGATTCTGATTTATGAAAGATTGGGGAAATTTTTTAGTTTGAGATAAACTAGAGTTTTCCTGATAATCTCTGACAGCTTGATCAATTAAGAAGCCGATATTTTGCCAGCTATTTTTAGATTGAAAACAAACTAAAATATTACTCGTTAATGAATTAGCAGAAACAGATAATATTTCTGGATTTTTGGCAAGCGATCGCTCCAAATATCTTGCTAAAGATGGTGAACGCTCAAGTTGATTAACCTTGTATCTGGCTCTCCCTTTAACTCTCGTGTGTATTGCTTGAATCACAGCAACCTTGGCTCCTGTAACGCCCCTCATAACTCAGCCTATTGTAATTTATCGGCTCCATTCTGATTATAGTTACTAAATTCACCCAGATAAATAACTCTACTATTAAGACTTGCAACGTCCCAGCAGAAGATAAAACTATGATACCTTGAGATGATCAGCAGTTACTACAGAGTAAAACAACAGTGATTTTCTTCATTTGGTGATAATTCTGGCAAGTCACAAGGGTTGTTATCCAGCACGGCTACCTCCGTGATTTACGCCAACCATTTGCGATCGCCTCTGACTCTGTACAAAACCATCTTTCTCCACGGGCTGGATTGATAACTGTTGATTCATAATATTTCATCCCCGGAAGGTGATAAATTTTATGACCTGTCTTCATGGAGATATAGGACTACTATTTGATTTTTGAACAGACAGGTAGGGTGTGTTAGCGGTAGCGTAACGCACCAAAACTTTAATAATGGTGCGTTACGGACTTCATCCTAACGCACCCTACTGGCGTGACAAGCTTAAAATAGTGCATTAGGGAAAAGCTGAAAACATTGATTCATCTCAATTTTCTCAAAAATCTATTGCAACATTTTAGCCTTGCCACGCCACTACAATACTTAATTTTTTCATAAATCAAACCGGATTCCTATAGATAATTTACCTCGTGAGTTATACATGGAAGAAAAAAAATAAGCACAATTCTACCTCTAGGGTCATGTAATTAATCATAAACATCCTTAACCTTAAGCAAGGGCTTTATAGCAATTCTCCCAAATTAAGCCAAAAAATAGATTAATACTCAAAGGATTAATTACGAATTGCTATTGAAGATTCTTTTTCATAGTTTTTAAAGTCAAAGTCAGAAATTTTCTCGTCCAAACTGGCTAATCCAGCAATTTAAACTTCACAGATTACTAGTCTAAAAAAAGAAGATACATAAAAGAGTCATGACAACTTCTACAGACCACGAACAAAAAATTCAGCAGCTACGTGAACTAATTGCAGACATTCACTGTGGGATGTTAACCACAATTGATCAAAATAGCCGCTTGCACAGTTGTCCCATGTACAAAAGTGGCGATATTAGCGATCATGGCGATGGTGCAATCTGGTTCTTTACCTCCGCCAATACTCAAAAGGCGGATGATATTAAACGCAATCAGCAGGTAAACGTTAGTTTCACCTCAGCAGACCAGCAGCGATATGTTTCCGTATCTGGTACAGCAGAACTAATTAAAGACCGTAACCAGATGCAACAACAATGGCAACCAGAACTTCAGACCTGGTTACCCAAAGGACTAGATGAACCTAATCTGGTTTTGCTGAAAGTGAATATTCACAAAGTTGATTATTGGGATAGTCCATCCAGCATTCACCCCCAAACCATTGGACTTTAAACCAAAATCTCAAATTAATTCCAGACAAAATTGGTAACTTCGGGTGGGCTATCCCAAGCTAGGAGAAGGGCAATATTTTCTGTATGGAAAGGGGATCTTACTATCGATGAAAAAAGCCAGGCTTAGTTTTTTTGGTTGAGTTGTGGTTCTCCTTGGGGATGAGGATTTTCTATGTGTTGGTTTAAACTTTGGGCCATTTCCACGGCTACAAGAATTAATTGCTGTTCCATGCGCCCACTGCTGCCCTCATCACTAACTTTTGGGTAAATATGGGGGTTAGATAGCATCGCAGCTAGCAGCTGAGATGCCGTTTGTTTTAGTTGACTAACTTCTGAGTTCATAGGCTTATTCCTTCCAGCCCAATGGCGGTTCAATCATGGTCTGCTCCGACTTACCAGCCCGAACACCTGGCTTATCAACAATTTTGACGGTGCTAGCTTGGGGGCCTTCTTCGCCTTCAACAAAGGAAAAATGTACAGCTGTACCAATTTCTAAGCGTTCAAAGTCATGATGGATCACACTGTTACGGTGGAAGTAGATTTCCTGACCGTCCAAAGTTTTCAAGAAGCCATAGCCCCGATCTTTAAATAGTTTGGTGACTAGTGCCGTTGTTTCCTGCGCTTCTTCTTGATTGTGAGCGCGTAGCTTGCCGCCGTAGGCATCGCTTTCATGTTGCCGTTGGTTCAGTTTGACTAGTTGCTGACGAGCTGCATTAAAAGCATCCCGAATCACCGCATCTAGAGGGTCGTATTGGTTACTTTCTGCCGGATTTCTTTCTGCCACAAGTTCGTGACCGGGCGGTACAGTCAGATCAATCCGCACGCGGTAAGGTGAACCACTCCGGGGGCGATCATGTATCTTTTCAATGGCAATATGGCAGCTACTGATGCGATCGCAAACATTCTCTAGTTTGGCGATTTTTTCATGAACTAGGGTATCAATGGCATTTGTTTTCTCGATATTTCGATAAGTAATTTCTGGTGGTATTTTCATATTTTTGTCAAATTTCAAATAGCCTCTGGAAAAAATCACGCAGATAATGGTTGATGGCTAGTTTCAGCTTTTGCTAGCAGCTCACGAACTTGATCATCTGTAGTTTGGGGAAAGTCTTCGTACCATAAACCCACACTATAAAAGGGGTCGGGTGTGGCAGCGCAGAGGATTTCATCCACCGCAGTTTGCAACTCGTGACAAGTTGCGCTAGCAGCCACTGGTACAGCAATGACAGTTTTCGCGGGGTGCTGTCGCCGCACTGATGCTACCGCCGCCCACATGGTTGCACCTGTGGCTAAACCATCATCTACCAAGATGACTGTACGTCCTTCTAAATCAAGGAAAGGGCGATCGCCTCGATAAAGATGTTCTCGACGTTCTAATTCTCGTTCTTCTTGCGCCGCCACTCTGGCAATTGTTTCCTCGGAGATATTCACCAAGTTGACAATATGTTCATTAATAATCCGCACACCGCCGGATGCGATCGCACCCATTGCCAATTCTTCTTGGTCAGGTACACCCAGTTTACGCGCCACAAGCACATCTAAAGGAACATTTAAGGCTTTTGCCACTTCAAAGGCAACGGGTACACCACCCCTCGGTAGACCTAATACGATCACATCTGAGCGATTAGCATAGTTTGCTAACTTTCTGCTTAAAACTTGACCTGCTATTGTCCGATTTTTAAATAGCATGGTGTCACTCTCCTGATATCTGTCTCAATAATGAGCTTTTAAGTATTAACGGGCATTATTCCTCTAGATTTATTTCAGTGCCTATCTACTTAGTGATGGTTACTAATATCAATCATCAAGTCTTGCTACTATTTCTTTATTGATCATAAAAAGCTATACATGACATTACCTCTGACTAACGAGGCGAGATCATCAATCTACCGATCTATCTAATGGAAGATATCCAGAAAATACAGAACCTCACCCCCAACCTCTCTCCTTGGTAAGGAGAGGGGAGATTTTGACACAAGTCAAAAACAGGGTGAGGTCAAAAACTAGATTTGCTTGTTATTTCATTGACATTCCTACGCTGATTTTCACCATCGGGGGAGTATCAAATTTGAAGGTTTTTTTGGGAAAAGGGGAAGTGAGTAAATTTGCGATTCTCCACTCCTGATTCCCATGATCTTACGGGCGCTCTTCAATTACACGGTCGATTAAACCGTATTCTTTGGCTTCAGCCGCAGACATGAAAAAGTCACGATCCATGTCTTTTTCAATCTTTGATATCGCCTGACCAGTCTTTTCAGCATAAATACCGTTGAGCTGGTGACGAATCCGCAGAATTTCTCTGGCTTCAATTTCGATATCGCTGGCTTGTCCACGAGTACCACCAGAGGGTTGGTGAATCATAATCCGAGAATGAGGCAATGCCATTCTTTTACCCTTGGTGCCGGCTGCTAGCAGGAATGAACCCATTGAGGCGGCTAAACCGACGCAAATTGTGACCACATCTGATTTGATGTGTTGCATGGTGTCAAAAATCGCCATGCCGGATGTCACCATCCCACCGGGGGAATTTATGTATAAATAAATATCCTTACCTGGATCATCTGAATCCAGATACAGCATGACAGCGATAATTTGGTTAGCAATTTCATCATCTACATCTCGTCCCAGGAAAATAATCCGTTCCCGGTAAAGGCGATCGTAAATACTAATCCAATCTGTATATTGTCCTCCGGGCATCCGGTAAGGAACTTTAGGAACACCTATAGGCATCTTCGTTACTCCGCTTGTAATTTAGTCATTAGTTACTGGTCATTAGTCATTCGTCATGGGTGAATTACCCGAAACATAATGACTATCCACAGCATTTAGAGAACACTGGCAGGTAATGGGGGATTGGCGAGTTCTTCTTTCTCAAAAACTCGGTCAATTAAACCGTATTCCTTGGCTTCATAAGGAGTCATGTATAACAGACGATCCATGTCCTTGGTAATTTTCTCAGGTGCTTTTCCTGTGGTACTAGCCAGAATATCAACCAAGGAAACTTTGTTGATCAGAACTTCCCTAGCCCGAATTTGAATATCCGTTGCTTGACCTTGGGCGTAGCTCTTCGGTTGATGCAGGATAATAGAGGAGTGGGGCAAACTGGCGCGGCAACCTTTTGTCCCAGCACTGAGTAGCATCGCTGCCATACCCATTGCCGAACCAATACAAATGGTGTGGATGGGAGGCTTGATGTATTTCATCGTGTCATAGATGGCGAAGGCTTCGGTTTCAAAGCCAATGGGTTCGCCACTATAGCCGGAAGTACCCGTGGAGTTGATGTAGATTTTAATGGGCTTTTCGGGGTCTTCGGACTGTAAATAAAGCAATTCGGCGATAATTAATTCCGTAACCGCTGGCACTAATGGCATTCCCAGATAGACAATTCGTTCCTTGATCAATAAGGAAGGTAAATCTGGCGGCGGTGTCCGGTAAAAACTATCACCTTGGTAAGGGGCTTGAACAGCCTTGATGGGGGAATTGTCCATAGCAACTGATCGCCTGAAAGTATGCCGTTAACTGTAATACATCCTAACGCGATGCTAGCCTACATCAAGTGTGGATTTCTCGCTAATTAAAGGAATGGGGAGTGGGGAGTGGGGAGTGGGG
>NZ_CAWQOY010000144.1:0-34777 GCF_963896525.1 Nodularia sp. LEGE 04288 | reverse complement strand
ACTTGAGATCAGTCCTATCCAGAAGACAAACAAAAACCCGCTATGAAATTAATCAAGCGGGGAAGATTTTAATATTTTCAATTCACCATCAGCAAGTTAAGCAAACCATTCTACAACGGCTTCATCTTTAGTATTGGTATTTCGAGATGGAGTCTCACGATTAAACTTCATTTGAATTGATCGTGTTTGTTCACCATCAGCCGCCACACCCACAATTGGATAGTCAATCAAACCATCTTGGAAGGACATTTGGAAGCGGAATGTCCCATCTGGATTCAGTTTAATTTGACGACCGCCAATAGTCACAGTTGCATCAGGTTCGGTTGCACCGTAAACAATTAACTCAGCGTCAGCAACTAACCAGAATTGGCGAGGACGCATTGGTACGCCAGCCGAGAAGCCCGCACCTGACATACCAGCACCAGACATGGTTAAACCAGACGCAGTAGGAACAGCCCACATACCTACACCAGAGGGGAAAACGTAGGAACTAATAGCTTCTTCCGGACGTGCAGAACTTGGTACTTGGTGCATGGAACCGAACAGAGAACCAGCAACTCGTTGGGCTTCGGCAGATTCAGCCAAGCCAAAGATTTCTTCGTATATGGGGTTACTGTTACCGTTTACTCCTATTCCGGCTGACGCTGCGGCTGCGGCTTTCTTCGCCGGGGGGACTAATTCGTAAACAGTTTTACCACGTAAATCTTCTTCAAAGTTGACAGTCACAAAAGCATCCTCAATCCAGTCTGATGGATAAACAGGAGGAATGTGTACTCTCGCAGAACGCGCCAATACTAACCAACGACCATCAGCAGTACGGTAACCGATATCTATGACATAATCGCGATCGCTCACTGGAATGGGAATATACCATTCTCTTGCCAATTCGTCAGCAGGATATTCTTGAATACTGTGAGGGCTTTGGTGATCAATATCGATGTCGGTAACATCGTAGATCCGCAGTGCTAGTTGCTGTCCACCTTGTTGGCGTAGTTCCGCTTTATGTTCGTGAGGAATATCCCAGTAGGTATAAGCCCATTGAGGATCGCGGGGTAACAGTACAATCCGGCTTTCACCATAACCTTGTGGTAGGTCTGCCAGTCCTTCATCAACATCAGCCAAAGAACCACCAGTTCGGTCTTCTTGGCCTAATTCAAATTTTGCTGCTTCCACGGTTTCCTGTGCCTCCAGTGAACGAGTTGGACTAAGCGATATTTTGCTGCGCTGGACTTCTTGAATCGATGCCAGCAGTTGAGATTTACGCATTCGGCTATAGCGAGAGATGCTATATTCACTGGCAACTTTGCGTAGTTGCCTTAATGTCATCTCTTCTAGTGGTGGGCGTTCTTTTGCCATAATCTTGGACTCCAGTAGTTTGCAAGGTAAATGATTTCCCTGGGTTACAGAATCTTCTATAAAATAAAATGTCATCTACCCCAGATGAATTTCTGATTCCTGACTTCTGGTTTTGCCCAGCTTTTAAGTTTTTAATTTGTTCTTAAATTGAGAGTCACAACCTTTCGATTCCGCGATCATGCCATGATCAGCATTTCTTTGGGATCGGAGCAGTTCTTTTGTTAAGTAAATATTAACCATTAAACCTTGCTAGGGATCAAGGGGGTTACAGGCACTTTTTTGCCTGTTATACGAATTTATCGGCTCTTCGGGGATCATAATGTCAGCAAACCATGACAAACTGCCGTAATTACGTTTGGAAGCATAGCGTAAATGTTATGGAAACATGACATTTCAGTTATGGATTAGCTGAAAACCGCAATCCACAAAGGAATAAGCCGGAATAAACGTTGCGGCAAAAATGTGAAGCACCCCAGAATCAGGGGTAAGTAGGCTGGAATATTTATAACTATGTAAAGAAAAATGAAGTTTAGGGTATGTTGTCGCGCAGCGTAACGCACCCTATTGGACTGACAAGCCTAAATTAGTGCATAAACATAAATATTGTGGAGTGGACTTCTAGCCAGCCCAGAACAGGCATCTTGTCTGTTCCACAAGAGAAACATAATGCAACATTTTCAGCTTGCCACGCCACTACGGGTAATTTATATTTCTTTTTTATTGGTAAAAATTACAACTTACAGACTTGATTTGAGTTTTTTTCCATGTAAAATTTCATGCCAATTTAATTAATAACCGACATATTTTGGATACGCCAAACATCGGCTTGTCGAATTAAAGAGTATCGCACCCGCAAAGTTTCATCAGTAAAATTTCTGATCTGACCCTGGTCATAGAACTGCGTGACTTCCCTGACTGTAGCCACGACTACAGCTTGATCCGATTTCTGATCAAAGTATTCCACCTTGACTGTGTGGTTATATGTCCGATGGCGGTTCTGTGACCTCTCTTGTTGGGCCAGCCCCCGCCATTGAGAAAGAGTTGTATCTGTAAGAATGTCTTGTAAACTATCCAGGTTATATTTCGGCCCTAAAGCTGCGGCTTTAGTAGATAGCCAAGTCTGAATAACTTCTTGCGCCGTCCCATCGGTCAAAGAACCTTCTGGGGGTTGTAACTTGCTGCTTTCGTCTGGAATATTTATGGGTGGTTCATTCAGTTGCACAAATAACTGTTCACCTTGTAAAACTGGTGCAGGGAATAATAAATTTTTCACCAATCCAAATGTCGTCGAAACTAACAGCCAAAAAACTAAGATACCTGCTAAAGAACCAAATATAGTCCAAACAAGTCGTGTTTTTCCTTCTAAAGTCGCAGCAAAAGCTTGTTGCTGTTGAGGATAACCCCGGTTGACAGGTTGACTGGGCTTTCGTCTCCGGCGCTTTTTGACTTGACTAGTGGGAGTTGATTTAGCTGCACCATTGAGATGATGGTTAGTGGCTCTGGTTGTGTGTTCAGGATGAGAAAATTGTGCTAAATGTGTTTGTGAGTTAGCCACTCGTGAAATGATATCTGGTGGTGTACTGCCATGAGTTGGCGTGAAGTTGGCATTTTCATGTCTTTTGTGATCTGGCGTTGCTGATAAATCCGCATCAGGTGTTTTATCCTGGGCAAATTGTGGAGAAACAGCAGTGGAATGATAACTCTGACGCGGAGGGTGGGAAAAAGACTGACGATTGATGATAGCCCATTCCTGACTGGTTTCTGCATCGTTAGGTAAAGCTTCTAAATAAGCTTGCACCTTTTGGTTAGCAAAATAATCTTTCAGCGAAGCTTGCTGTTTAGCTAAATCTCGAAAGTGAAGGAATACTTCATTTTGTAACCATTGTTCAGCATACAAACATAGCCCCGGTAGCAAGTCGGGAGAGTCTAGGGATTTTTCCCGAATCAAAGCTAGGGCTTCGTATTCCTGACTGAGTTCTAAAACACGGGTGGCTTCTTCGGTTTGACCCAGTAGCAGCGCACACAGCGATTGTTCTAAATGCACATCTTGACGTTTTCCCAAACGCATCAGCATTTGCTTCGCCTGACGAATTAAAGCCGGTTGATATTGAGTGAATCCCCGTGCTAATAAGGCATAAACCGCCAAGTAAGTGGCAACAGCAGATGGACGTTTACTTTCCGCTTCAAATAACTTATGTTGTTCACCAACTGTTAAATAGTTGCGTAATTGCTGGATAAAGCGTAAAAAATCATCTATATTCAGACCTGATTGATCATTGCCAGTACCATCGATACCACCGCGATCGCTCAAGATGTCATGCAAAAATCCTAAGCCTTGTCTTCTTTGGGCAAACTTTTCTTCAGGTAATGCCAACAATTCCAAAATTCGATAGGGGCGCAATTTATACAAATCAGCCTGCATTTCCGCCTGGACGCTGGCAAATAGCCCTTCACGAGCTAGCAGTTCTTGACCAGTTTCTAAAGAAATAGCCGCATTTTCATACTGACCTTGCTGCCAATGCTCCCGACCCAACTCAAGACAAGCCAGCGCTACAGTCAGAACAATATCTGGGTAATCAGAATTTTCGAGAAATTCTTCACTTTCGAGATCATTTGCGCCTCTAGCAGATGCTATACCGCCTTGATTCGTGAGGTAATTATGACCTAGCTTTAGTACCAGTTCATATTCCCCCAGTTCTTGCAGAATCAATAAAGCACCAACTAATTCCTCTTGGGAAATGTCAATACTCAGACTCTGGATGTCAGCATCAGCGTTGTTGCTTTCTGTGTGGGTTCCCACTGCAACAGTAGCATTACCATTGCCGTCAGGGCCATAGGCATGGGCAAGATAAAGCTGGTCATAACTGCTACGTTCTTTAGGATTGGATAAAACCACGTAAGCTTCTTCTATGAGTTGTTTGCGAGAAGAAATTGCTGCTTGAGAATACTCTCGTCGCGGCAATTGCATAATGCGATCGCTGTATGACTGCCGCAACTGTTCATCACTTGCCGCTAACGGTAATCCCAAAATTCGGTAGTAATCTAGCGGAATTCGCACAGTCTACTTCCCCTGCACCGTGATCAACATAATTCACCTAGAGCATTCCAGCCATGTAAAACCGTGCCATAATAGTACGGTTAATAATACCGTAAACAACTTACACTATAAGTATATATTGAGACAATCTATTTTGTTACTTCCTAAAATTTAAATAATATTTTAGTGGTAATATTTTGCATTGCCTAGAAAGCGCCAATACTTTGTTTTAATTCTGAGTATTTTTGCCTGTAAGCACTTATAGTTACTGATCGTTCACGGATTTCCCCAGCTACGCAGTTAAGGATATGTGTTAATTAAAGATTCGTGAATATAGCATAAATAACTTTTTTTTACAAGTATCGCGCTATAGATAAAAAATTCCTGATTCATTTTTACCAAATTGTTCATGGATATGCAGAAACCGAGCTATCCTGATTGATAGCCTATGAACAGGATTAGGGAGTGAGAAAACTCAGGGGTGTATTTGTTGGCCTTAGGGTAAGATCCTCGCAGAGCGTGGGTAGAACAATCAAAAATTCACTCATTGTTTCGCCTCTATTGCTCATAAACCTTTTTGGTGCATAAATTTTGGTGGTTGACTTCAGCACATCCTAGCTAATGAAAAGCAGATATTGTCTGACAGCAACTTATTTGAGATGGTAAATTTCAGTTTTACTATAGGAATACTACAAAATAATGGTTCAAGAACGCACGTTACCTACATTTAATAAGGCCACTCTCAAAATCACTAAAGAAGAAGGATTGCGGCTGTATGAAGATATGGTACTAGGTCGCTCATTTGAAGACAAATGCGCTGAGATGTACTATAGGGGCAAAATGTTCGGTTTTGTCCACCTATACAACGGTCAAGAAGCAGTTTCCACAGGTGTGATCCAAGCGATGCGACCGGGTGAAGATTTTGTTTCCAGTACCTACCGTGACCACGTTCATGCCTTGAGTGCCGGTGTACCAGCGCGAGAAGTGATGGCAGAGTTATTTGGCAAAGCCACAGGGTGCAGCAAAGGACGTGGTGGTTCGATGCATATGTTTTCTGCCGAGCATGGCTTACTAGGTGGTTATGCTTTTGTGGCTGAAGGCATTCCCGTAGCAGCTGGCGCAGCTTTTCAAAGCAAATACCGCCGCGAAGTTTTAGGAGACCAAAACGCTGACCAAGTAACAGCTTGCTTTTTTGGCGATGGTGCAGCTAACAACGGTCAGTTTTTCGAGACATTAAATATGGCAGCTCTCTGGAAATTGCCGATTCTGTTTGTCGTCGAAAATAATAAATGGGCAATTGGGATGTCTCACGAACGAGCAACTTCCCAGCCAGAGATTTACAAAAAAGCCAGCGTGTTTAACATGGTAGGCGTGGAAGTAGACGGTATGGACGTGCTAGCAGTGCGCTCCGTCGCTCAAGAAGCCGTCGCCCGCGCCCGTGCTGGTGAAGGGCCAACATTAATAGAAGCCCTCACCTACCGTTTCCGGGGACACTCCCTCGCAGACCCAGATGAAATGCGAAGCAAAGCCGAGAAAGAATTCTGGTTTTCCCGTGACCCCATTAAGAAGTTGGCGGCTGATCTGATTGAGCAAAACTTAGCCGACGATGCCGAACTCAAAGCAATTGATCGCAAAATTCAAGAAGTCATTGAGGAAGCGGTGAAGTTTGCCGAAAGTAGCCCAGAACCAGACCCCAGCGAGTTGTATCGCTTCATATTTGCAGAAGACGAGTAGAGAGTTCTGAGTGTTATCTCCTAGAGACGTTGCATACAACGTCTCTATAAGGTTTCACCGAAGACGCATATTTAATTTCTGGATCTACTCTAAATTCACTTTAAATTAGGACTGAAGCTTGTGTTTACTATCACCCTTCAAGAGCAACAATACAAAACTTACATCCTCAGCGATGAAAGTGCTGGCTCTCAAATAGAAGTAGTACCAGAAAGAGGCGGTATTATCACCCGTTGGCGCATCCAGGGGCAAGAAATTTTCTATCTGGATACTGAACGCTTTACTCATCCTGATTTGAGCGTCAGAGGTGGAAATCCGATCCTGTTTCCTATCTGTGGCAATTTACCGGATAATATCTATACCCACAACGGGCAACGGCACACTCTTAAACAACATGGCTTTGCGCGTGAGTTACCGTGGGAAGTGACTGAACAAAAAACTGAAGATAACGCTAGTCTGACTCTCGTACTCAATAGCAACGAGCAAACTAAGGCAGTTTATCCTTTTGACTTTCAACTCATTTTTACCTATGAATTGCAAGGTAATACTTTAGCAATTCGGCAGGAATATAAAAATTTGTCATCCACCCCAATGCCTTTTTCGGCTGGTTTCCATCCTTACTTTCTGACTGGTAGTGATAAGAGTCAGCTAGAGTTTCAAATTCCTTCTGTGCAGTATCAAGACCAAAATACTAAGGAAATTCACTCATTTGACGGTAGTTTTGATTTCAACCGCGATGAAATTGATGTTGCTTTTAAAGATTTGACTAGCCAATCTGCCACAGTTATAGATCCTAGCCGTTCGCTCAAACTGACTTTAGATTACGATCCGATCTATTCTCATCTGGTGTTTTGGACAGTCAAAGGCAAAGACTTCTACTGTCTAGAACCTTGGACAGCCCCTCGTAATGCCCTCAATACTGGAGAAAACCTGACTGTCTTAGCTCCAAAAGCTAGCTGCACGGCATCTGTAAGCTTGAGAGTGAATCTTTTATAAAATTGTTTGCAAATCTCAGATGCTCATGCTATGATGGCAAAGTTGCAAAACAAAATAAAAGGGTCGCTAACTCAATGGTAGAGTACTCGGCTTTTAACCGATTTGTTCCGAGTTCGAATCTCGGGCGACCCACTTTTAAGGTTAATGTAATTTTGGTATGGTGCGCGATCGCCAGAATTTAAGATACCGCTGGCTTATTTAGATGATCATCAAGAAGAGATGCGATCGCTCTTGCCGAAGTATGAACAAAGTTGGTATCTAGGATACAGGGCTACCAAAGCCATTATTCGTAGCGTAGCTGACTGCACAGTAGTATATGGCAGGTATAGGGCATCTTTATGAAAGATAGCGTCAAGTTCTTCAACATAAACACCCATCACTAGTTATAATTTCCTATAAGTTGAAAAAAGTATTAAGATTAGCGTAATAATAACGCTTTTCTCACGTCGATTAGCTGAAAAATAAATTAGGAGGACTATATATGGCGCTCGTACCAATGCGGCTGCTTTTGGATCACGCGGCTGAAAACGGTTACGGCATTCCTGCTTTTAACGTTAACAATTTGGAGCAAATTCAGGCAATTCTGAAGGCAGCAGCCGAAACAGACAGCCCTGTAATTTTACAAGCTTCTCGTGGCGCTCGTGCTTATGCTGGAGAAAACTTTCTGCGCCACCTGATTTTGGCAGCAGTGGAAACTTATCCTGAGATTCCCATTGTCATGCACCAAGATCATGGTAATGCTCCTTCTACTTGCTACTCAGCAATCAAGAATGGCTTTACCAGCGTGATGATGGATGGTTCTCTGGAAGCTGATGCCAAAACTCCCGCTAGCTTTGAGTACAATGCCAATGTCACTCGTGAAGTAGTTAAAGTCGCTCATTCCTTGGGTGTCAGCGTTGAAGGTGAACTTGGTTGCTTGGGTTCTCTGGAAACTGGTGCTGGTGAAGCTGAAGATGGTCACGGTTTTGAAGGTACACTCGACCACTCTCAATTGCTGACTGACCCAGACGAAGCAGCAGACTTTGTAGAGCAAACCCAGGTAGATGCTTTGGCTGTAGCTATCGGTACCAGTCACGGTGCTTACAAGTTTACTCGCAAGCCCACAGGCGAAATTTTGGCAATTAGTCGCATTGAAGAAATTCACCGCCGTCTGCCTAACACCCACTTGGTAATGCACGGTTCCTCTTCTGTGCCTGAAGATTTATTGGCACTAATTAACCAATATGGTGGTGCAATTCCCGAAACCTACGGTGTACCTGTAGAAGAAATTCAAAAAGGTATCAAGTGTGGTGTGCGTAAGGTTAACATTGACACCGATAACCGTCTAGCTATCACCGCCGCCGTGCGTGAAGCTTTGGCAGCAAACCCCAAGGAATTTGACCCCCGTCACTTCCTCAAGCCTTCGATTAAATATATGCAGAAGGTTTGTTCTGACCGCTATGAGCAATTTGGCACTGCCGGCAATGCTAGCAAGATTAAGCAAATTTCTTTGGAAGATTTTGCTGCTAAGTATGCCAAGGGCGAACTGAATATGGTAACTAAGGCATCTGCTAAAGTGTAACAACAATTAAATAGGGGCATAGCACTGCTATGCTCTTTTAATTAAATAGGGGCATAGCACTGCTATGCTCTTTTAATTTATCTGATGGGGAGTAGGGAGTAGGGAGTGGGGGAGCAGGGAGCAGGGGGGAAAAATTGTGACTTCCCAATGTGACTAATGACCAATGACCAATGACAAATGACGACCCTAGCCAGTTAACTTTATTTACGCCGACCTACTTATCCGTTTATGTTTTAACCTCCTTGGCGGTTGCTATAACTGCTGGGGTAGTCAAGTAAACAAATTTCCGTCATATTCCCCTAAGCATTCATGGGTGAAAATTTCATGGGAAGAAACTGGAAAAACTTGAAGATAGTCGCAAGTTTCTGGGGTGCGATCGCTTTGACACAGTTTTGTGGGTCAAATACCTCTGTCTGGGCTGCTGATACAGTTGTTGTGCGTTTTGGCCCCTTTGCCGAATCAATTTCTCTCTCCGAGTTACAAAAGGCTGCGGATACTGGGGAATTTCCCAGGGGTTTAGAACTTTACACCGGGAGAATATCTGAAGAACAACGCCGCTTGTTCTTGGAAACGCTGAGAACCCGAGTACCAATTGATGTTGTCACCCTCAGTAGTTTACTTAATACTCAGATTGGCACAACGATTCTTAGTAACCTCTCCGAGGCTTTAGTCAGAAAGGATCAGGCGGGGGTACAAGCACTCAGAGCCGCATTTGTATTAGGTGCGACTAAACCCCAGGGTCTTTCTCTACTCAATTTTATTGCTGCTTATCCCAGTGAACGCCTAGAAATTAATGCACTCAAGGCTTTCCAGGTGGCGCGACGTTTAAACAAGTCCTTTGGGCGCACTCAACAGTTTATGCTTGAGAGCGCACCCCAACTCGATTCTAGAACACCGCAGATTTCCTTACCATTTGACCCCCAGGCAAGCGGGAACGGCTCAAGTACAAGTCCTGAATTTGAATCGGAATGACCAAAAGCGCCATCAGGATCTATAACTTGCATTTACAAGCTAAACCCCACAGAGAAAGGGATTGGAACTTAGCTTTTTATAAAACTACACAAATAATGCTATGAGTATATGTTACTAGTTCTTCATAGCGATCGCCTGACAAATACAGACTTTTTCCGATCTTGATGACAAATAAATTCATCAAAGATTCTGCACAACTGCTTTAAAGACTAAATTTTCTGACTATTTTTTGGGCTTTAGTCTAGTTTAGATTTATAATATATAACAAAGAACAGAATAGCGTACATAATAATAAACTCATAGGCTAACCAATGCTAGCTAGCTGGTTATTGCTGCTGTTCTGTACAGCAGTGTGGGGCTAGCAGCAGAAACAAGGCTTTGGTGAAAAGCTAGTCAAAGATTAGACCAGTTTAATTCATCACAGTTCTTTAGCCAACTACCTCAGATGAATTGAGGTCAGGTAGAAAAGTGTATTCGTTTGTACATTGATTGTGGATAAATAACTACTGGGAGTTAGCCGTGTCTAATCTGCCCTTAATTTGTAGTTTCATCTATTAACCGACCTCATTAACTTTGCTTAGTTTAAGCATTTGTACACCAATGTATTTTTCCAGCATCTGATTCTTTGGATGTTGACGTTAAGGTTTATCGGCTAAAATTCTCCAGCTTCTCGCACACTTTTACCTTGAGTTCAGTAACATGAAAGACTTTGATTGTATATTAAATATCTGCATTCTATCAGTAGCTTATCTATCCAGTATTTACTTGTGGATAGCGTTTTCTCAGCACTCCAATGAGTGACTAATTATTGTAATATTGATTGAAAAATTAATTTTAGTCGTTGACTAAGCCTCTGAGAGCGAAACTAATCAATAACTAGAGGCGCGTCTGTAAGAGGTAGTCAGCACTGATTCGTGTGCAGATTGAGTCAAAGAGAAAATTGCATCATTCATGGGATAAATGTTAGATTATTTACCAGAAATAATTACGATTAAAGAAATCACAATTGCCTCACTAGGATTAGTAGTTGGAGCTTTAATCTTTGTAATTAGCCGGTTAACTTTTATATGGTTAAAATTACTCTTGAAACAATTAACATTTTTCCAAAATCAAGATATTTACCAAAAATTAATTAAGCCTAATGAAATTATCATATTTTCTGTATTTGTCATTTTTTGCGTTGAATTTATTTCCTTTTTACTCCCGAAAAATAGCTGGACTCAATCATTAGAAATCATTATTAGTTTAACTTTAGCCATCGCCACAAGTTTATTAGCTTCGAGATTATTTAAGAATTTTTTTGACTTTTATTTATTAAATGCTGCTTTTAAAACTGGGCAAAAAATTAGCAGTGAATTCCTCATCCTGTTTAAATGGATAGCTAATATCATCATTATTGTTGTAGCTATTCTGCTCTATGCTCAAAGTCATCAAATTAATCTTTTAGGATTGCTAGCCAGTTTAGGAATTGGTGGATTAGCAGTAGCCTTTGCGGCTCAAAAGACGTTAGAGCAAGTTTTAGGTGGTATTGTTATTTATCTAGACCGTCCCTTTGTCATTGATGATTATATCGGACTACCCGACGGGACTTTTGGCAGAGTAGAATCTATCGGCTTGAGATCGACTCGTATTCGTACCTCTGGTAAAGGAACCGTTGTGATAGTTCCCAATAGTTCCTTGACTCAAGTAAATATTGAAAACTTTACTGGAGCGAAAAAAGTCATGTCCATACTTTATTTGACCTTTTATAAAGCCATCAGCAGTGAAGAAAGAGCGCTGATTCGTCAAGTTATTTTAGAAAGTACAAACGGGATTTTTGGACTGGATTCACGTAATACGGACGTAAGTTTTAAGAATATCAATAATTTAGTAGATCCAGATAAAAGTCAAGCGCAAGTTTCTTTCTTTATTTTGGGTTCTGGAGATGTTTCAATGGAATTACGTCGTCAACTTTTAGATTTGGCTACTCAAAGCATGACTGAATATTTAAAAGAATATGGTATTGCATTTGAGATAGAAGAACCAACAATTTATGTTGACTCACCGATTACCATTTAGATATAATGACAAATATTTCACAGATAATCCTGGACTTTTTCCAGCGTGACACTACAATATTATTCCTATCTAGATTTGGGTTATTTTTATTGTTTATCCTGCTATCTGTACTAGTAGGACGATATACTCCTACATTTTTGCGAATTGTGATTCAACGTTTTGCACCGCAACAGGTAGCTAGTATTTATAACAATTTAATCGAACCGATTAGAAACTTATTTAGAATAGCTGGAAGTTTAATTCTGATCTCGTTATCCTTAGCATGGATTATCGAATATCAATCGATATATAGATTTCTTGCACCCATTGTAGACTTAGCTGTTATTAGTAGTCTAGCTTGGCTATTTTCTCGGTTATTTCGGCAATTTATTCGAGTATATGGCATTGAATTAGTGCGGAAATTGGGGCGAGAAGTAGACGAATTGCTTTTAGTATTTGAAACTTTAGCAAATGTGATGATTGGATTTATTGCTATTATTGCTTTTGCTCAAAGTCAACAATTTAATTTAATTGGTTTATTAACTGGTTTTGGTATCGGTGGATTAGCGATCGCTTTTGCGGCTCAAAAGACACTAGAGCAGTTGTTAGGAACCATTGTGTTGTATTTAGATCGACCCTTTATTCCAGGAGAATATATTCGTTTACAGAAATCTGCACAAATCCCTGAAGGCTTATTTGGACGAGTTGAATCAATTGGGATTCGTTCCAGTAAAATTCGGACGGCTGCTAAAAGTACGTTATTCATTATTCCCAATTCGATATTAGCAAACTTAGAAATTGAAAATATTACGCGAGGTAAAAAAGTAATGGTTTTACTCTACCTCGATTTTGTCACCCTGCTAGAACATCAAGAACAAGCTTTAGTGGAGCAGGTGGTAGCCGAAAGTACTAACTCACTGTTTGGTATAGATCCCGGAAGCACCAGTATTACTTTTTTAAATCATAATTCTGAAAAGCAGACAACTCGAACCAGAGTGACGTTCTTTATTTTGGGTTCTAGCGATAACTCTCTACAATTACGTAAACGTCTATTAGAGTTAGCAAATGAGAAAATTTCTAAAAAACTAGTTACTTTTGGCATTGAGTTTACCATGCAAGAACCGACAATTTATGTAGATTCACCAGTGACACTTTAACAGTTAACTGTTAAGAGACATAATTGGGTTTAATTCCCCCAGCATATGGCTTGATCCTATCAATCAAATATAGAACCTCACCCCCAGCCCCTCTCCTTGCAAAGGGAGTACGGTGTACACAGAAGTCGGTAAATTCTCGTTTGTGTCATAAGACCCCACCCCTAGCCCCTCCCCGCAAGCGAGGAGGGGAACTGGATTTACAGTGAAATTCGGTTTATAGGGCTGGAAAATCTCTTTAATTCAGGATGTGTGTACACGGTAGGCTTGCTAAGGAGAGGGGAGACTTTGACACACTAATTTCAACTGAGTATGTGTTTGTATACCTGGCTGAAGAAGAACGCCGATGGAAAATTGCCCTGAGCGAGAGCCTAAGTTTGACAACTCGTCTTTTGACAAATCCCAGAACTTAGGGTAAATTTCCGCACTAGAAACGTGCCGCAGGAATTGATCAGAATGCTAGATTTGTCACTCATCACCATCCTGGGGTTCCTGGGCAGTTTTGGACATTGCTTTGGGATGTGTGGCCCCCTAACTGTGGCCTTTTCCCTTTCCCAGCAGCAATCAATTCCACAAACAGCTGAGGGTGAACAGATACCACCTCATAAAATACCCAACTCCTGGCAAGAACAATTAAAATTTCATCTATTACTGAATCTAGGGCGAATGTTCAGCTATGCTTTAGTCGGTGCTGGCATAGGGGCGCTGGGTTCGGTATTACTTCAAGGTGGTCAGTTTGCGGGTGTAGGCAGTGATTTCCGGCGCTGGATGGCAATTATTACCGGCTTAATGCTAATTTGGTTTGGGCTAGGGCAAGTAACACCCGATTTGCTGCCGCGCATACCTGTATTACATCCCTTACTACAAGGACGTTTACATGAGCGCTTGAGTACAGGAATGCTCAAGCTTTCCTACCAAACGAGATGGTGGACACCCATGCTTTTAGGCATGACTTGGGGTTTAATGCCTTGTGGTTTTTTATATGCTGCCCAAATTAAAGCGGCGGAAACTGGTAATTTATGGATGGGTGCAGCAACGATGCTAGCTTTTGGGCTGGGAACCCTACCCACGATGCTAGGTGTGGGTGTCTCCACGTCTTTGGTAAATAAAGATCGGCGCAGTCAGTTATTTCGCTTAGGCGGTTGGGTAACACTCACCATTGGCGTACTTACTTTGCTGCGGACTGGTGACACAATGGTAGATTACAGTGGACACGCGACGTTGGTCTGCTTAATATTGGCACTCATTGCCCGTCCCATTAGCCGCCTGTGGGCTTCACCGTTGCGTTACCGCCGAGGTTTGGGTGTGGCGGCTTTTGTACTGGCTGTGGTTCATACAACCCACATGATCGAACATTCATTCCAGTGGCAATTTGCGGCTTTCTTCTTTTTACCGCCGGATTTTCAGTGGGGCATGGCTGCGGGTGCTGTAGCATTAGTCTTAATTACCCCAGCAGCTTTCACAAGTTTTGAATCACTGCAAAAATATTTGGGTAAGGGTTGGCGACAGATTCATCTTTTGAGTGTACCAGCTTTACTATTAAGTGCCATTCATGCTGTATTGATTGGTTCCCATTACTTGGGTTCCTTGCAATCAACATGGGGAAATAAATTAGCGGTAGTGCTAATAGGAATTGTCACCTTCAGCGTGTTATTGCTGCGGTCACCTTTGTTTTGGTCAATGTTAAATATAGAGAAGTTTTATGTACCCCCAACCAAATCTTAGTAACAGGCATGGTCAGACTCGAAGGATCATCTATTATTTATTATTTTTGAGTTGCTTAGTCATATCAATAATTACGGCTGATCCTACTTCTGCCCATCAGGTGGAAATATCTGAGGATGTCGGTGCTACTATCCACATTGAGCCGAATGATAATCCTCGTGCTGGAGAACCTACTCAAGCTTGGTTTGCTCTGACTCGTAAAGGTGGACAGGTGATTACCCTGGCGGAGTGCGATTGTGAATTAGTGATTTATGCCGAACCCCATACACCAGGAGAACCAGCCCTAATCGAGCCATCTTTAGCACCTGTAGCCGTTGAACGTTATCAAGGTATTCCCGGTGCAGAAATTAATTTTCCTAAGCCAGGACGGTATCAGTTACAGCTAAGTGGTAAACCGGCATCTGAGGCCAGTTTTAAACCGTTTCAATTTGAGTTTGAAGTGACTGTGGCAACTGGAACAGCTAGAAATTCAGAAAATGTGCCAAATGTCAATAATGCACCGAGTCAAGATATGAATTTCAGGTCTGGGTTGACTATGACGGTGCTAGCGCTGGCAATTATTCTGGCTTTGGGTATTGTCTTTTTTATACTACGGATGAAGAAAGGGCGGGAATAGATTTACAGTCAGGCGGGCAGGATGCCCACCCCACAAGATTTATCACAGTGGATGTTTAGTTTAATCCGAAAAATTTCGGTAATTACAGATGTCGCTTTTGATGCCACTGCCAGGCATGAGTGACAATATCTTTGATGCCTGGGTATTGAGGTTGCCAGTTGAGGATTTTTCTGGCTTTCTCTCCACTACCAATTAGAGATGGCGGATCACCGGGGCGGCGATCGCACTCTTCAACTGGTATGGTTAGTCCAGTGACTTCTGCCGCAGCTGCAATCACTTCTCTGACGGAAAAACCATTGCCGTTACCTAAGTTAAATACTTCACTGTCTCCATTTTCTAATAAATATTTCAACCCCAAAACATGGGCATCGGCTAAGTCGTTAACGTGAATATAATCGCGAATACAAGTACCATCAGGGGTGGGGTAATCTGTGCCAAAAATGGCAATAGATTTTCTTTTGCCTAAAGCTGTGAGCAGTACTAAGGGAATTAAGTGGGTTTCTGGTTGATGATCCTCGCCTAGTAAACCACCCGGATGAGCGCCTGCGGCATTAAAGTAGCGAAAACGGACTGATTTCAAACCGTAAGCGACATCAAAATCAGACAGAATCCGCTCTACCATCAGCTTGGTAGCCCCATAGGGATTAATGGGGTTTTGGGGGTGGTTTTCGGGAATGGGTACGATTTCTGGGACTCCATAGGTGGCACAAGTGGAAGAAAAAACAAATTTCTCAATAGATGCAGCTACCATCGCTTCTAATAGCGTCAGTGTACCCACAACATTATTACGGTAATATTTAGCTGGATCAGTTACGGATTCTCCTACGTAGGCATAGGCGGAAAAGTGCATAACTGCGGTAATATTCCGACTTTTAAATAAGTCATCCAACAAGGCGCGATCGCCTGTATCTCCTACTACCAATTCTACCTGCAAAACCTTTTCTACCAAGTCTTGATGCCCATAAACCAGATTATCGAGGATGACGACTTCATAACCCGCTTGCTTGAGAGCAAGTACAGTATGGGAACCAATATATCCAGCTCCCCCCGTGACTAAGATGCTGGGCTTTCCAGAAGACATAGTTTTTCCTTTGGAGTTGACAACGATTCAATTAATTTATTTTACTGGTGCCACATTACTCATCCGAAACATGAGAAATAATAGACGCAGAGTCAAAAAATTGCACTAAAATCACTACGACGGTAGTCTTTGCTCTTGGGCGGGAGGTATTTGCTCTCAAGTAATAGTGCGATTACAATTTGACGAGAAAATACATCTTCTGCCACCAATCTCTAGGCTGATGCTTACGGGTGTGTCAGTTGCTCATGGGGGAAACTCCTGTTTTAAACTGGCTCACAGCACAATAAAATTTGAGAGTTAATCTATGTTTCTATTACTAAGCCGAGTCCTGCTGTGGCTGCTGATTGGCACTGTTATATACTCTCTGTTTCAGAGATTTTATCCAAAAGGAACCTTTGTCGGGAGATTAATTTTAGCGATTGTGTTGTTTGTCCTAGCTTTGTCGTTTATTAACCCTAATGAACCGGCTGTGGCATCTTTATGGAGAGTTGTATCATTTCCGCTCAAACCTCTGGGAGCTTCGGTGTTGCTGATGATGTTGGCGGCTCAGAAGATTAAGGGCGGCGGGATAGAACAACCAGGTGGTTATTTGGTCGGTTGGTCTTTGACCATTTTACTGTTGTCCAGTACACCTGCGATCGCTTACTTTCTGGTCAGGGTACCCATAGCAATGGTGGGTGATACCAACTTAGCAACACAGCAAATGATTCAGGATGATTGGCTGGTGTCGTCTCTCAGACCTGACAGTTCCTACCCAGAAGCGCTTGTGGCATTGGGACCAGCAACTACGCCCACGCTCATTTCCGATGTTGTGGGCAATAGTATCTTGCTGAATCAACAACAGGGTCGTGCAACTATAGCATTCAATTCTTTGGGTGTGAAAGTTCCACCTTACCTATCCCAAACTCCTCCTCAAGACATTGCCAATCGCGGATTGCGAATTGAAGACTTTGTACCCAGTGCAGAAACTCTGCAACTCACAACCCAAGTATGGGAAAGTTATCTGAACCAGATTTACTTTTTCCTACGTGGTAACCGGACACCTAACTAAAAAAGTTACATTAACAGTTGAGACGACTGTCCCAAATACGCATCTGAAAAATCAACCACAGATGTAGACGCGTTAGCGGCTTGCCGTAGGCTACACAGATGTTTGATCGGTGTTCATCTATCTGCTGCTGTGGTTGAATCTCAAAAACATTGACAACTTGCTGCTATATGGGCTTCCCTATTAGTTAAAGTAAGATAGGGCGAACTGCTGAAATTCCCCTATAAAACTCCGGGATACTCCCGCTACATTGCTTGTAGCGGTGAGCGTCGTCACCAAATCCAGACTGATCAGCAGTTATACCTCAGATGATTAAGTTGCAATATCGCTTTAATGGCAGAATCTCGACGACTTGCTAAACTCGGTGCTTATTTACGCCCCCATTGGCGGGAAACGACATTAGGCATTCTCGCTTTATTATCTGTCAATGGGCTGGGTGTTTATATCCCCTGGTTGATTCGTTCAGCCGTTGACCAACTTTCGGCCAGCTTTAATTTCAACAGCATATTATCTTACGTAGTGCCGATTGTCTTGCTCAGTTCGGCGATGTGGCTGATCCGTATGGCTTCCCGCATCTGGCTGTTTGGGGTAGGAAGACAGGTAGAATTTGACCTGAAACAACGTATTTTTGAACATTTACTCAAGCTGGAGCCTGGTTATTTTGCCATTAACACTGCTGGAGATTTAATTAATCGTGCTACCAGTGATGTGGAAAATGTCAAGCGGTTGGTGGGTTTTGCTGTCCTGAGTTTGGCAAATACTCTATTTGCCTATGCTCTGACGTTACCAGTGATGCTGACAATTAGTGTGAATCTGACACTAGCTTCTTTGGCTGTGTATCCCTTCATGTTCTTGTTAGTGCATCTGTTTAGCAATCGCCTCCGCAAAGAGCAAGCTGTAGTCCAAGAGGAACTATCTGACATCAGTGAACTCATTCAAGAAGATGTCAGCGGTATGGCGCTAATTAAAATCTACGCCCAAGAAGAAAATGAGCGTCGAGCTTTTGCTCACAAGAATCAGCAGCTATTGGCGGCTAACCTACAACTGGCTAAAAGCCGAAATATCCTGTTTCCTTTAATTGGTGGTTTAGCTAATCTCAGTTCTCTGGTAATTATCTGGCTGGGGGCGACACAAATATCCACTGGAACCCTGGCTGTTGGAGATTTTTTGGCGCTACTAATTTATGTAGAACGTCTAGTTTTCCCCACAGCTTTATTAGGTTTCACAATTACAGCTTATCAACGTGGTGAAGTGAGTATTGACCGCTTGGAGTCGATTCTTTCTGTCACACCGAAGATTCAAGACGAAGCGGATACTGTACATTTGCCTTTGGTTGACGTTCAAGGAAAACTCACAGCCGAAAATCTCAGCTACACTTATCCCGGTGCGACTACTTCGGCTTTAGAAAATGTCAACTTTACGATTTTCCCTGGGGAAACAGTCTCTATTGTCGGGGCTATTGGTTCTGGTAAATCAACTTTGGCCAATGCTTTACCGCGTTTGTTAGATATTGCACCAGGGCAATTGTTTCTGGATGGTTGGGATATTACCAAGATATCATTGACAGATTTACGTCAAGCGATCGCTTACGTTCCTCAAGATAGCTTTTTGTTTAGCACTACAATTAAGAATAATATCCGCTACGGTGACCCAGTTAGTGAGCTACAAGATGTAGAGTATGTAGCCAAACTAGCTCAAATTGATGCCGAAATTAGCAATTTTCCCCATCAATATGAAACCATTGTTGGCGAACGCGGCATCACTCTGTCTGGTGGTCAACGACAACGTACAGCCTTGGCTAGGGCGATGCTGGTAGAAGCCCCAATATTAATTTTGGATGATGCTCTTTCTAGTGTGGATAATCAAACCGCCACACAAATTCTCAATAATCTTGGCAGTGGTTCGAGGCGCAAAACCATAATTTTTATTACTCATCAGCTATCTGCTGCTGCTGCTGCTGACCGAATTTTTGTGATGGATAAAGGCCACATTGTCCAGATAGGCAAACATTTAGAATTATTGCAAACAGAGGGTCTTTATAGAACTTTGTGGAGTCAGCATCAAGTGGAAGAGTTACTGCGATAGACATCCCAAAAAATCAAATTTGCTTGTTCCATAACCCTTGTAGAGACTACAGATAAATTGTCTCTACATTCTTTTTCACTGCATTTACCAAGCTCCAATGCGCCTAAAGATGACATAGACAGTTTTCACAATCAATATCAAATCATACAGTGGATGCCATTTTTTTTGGTATCCCAGGTCTAAATCAACGATTTGTTCAAAATCATCCACCTGAGAACGACCGTTAACTTGCCATTCACCAGTTAGCCCTGGCTTGACATTTAAACGTTGCCAGTGACGGGGGGTATATTTTATGACTTCATCATGAGTGGGCGGACGAGTTCCCACTAAACTCATTTCACCGATGAGGACATTCCAAAACTGAGGTAGTTCATCCAAACTCGTCCTTCGCAAGCAACGTCCTACCTTCGTGACTCGGAAGTCATTTTTATTTTTAAAGATCAGTCCTTTGGCTTCGTTGTTCACCAGAGATTTGAGTTTTTCCGCATCACTAACCATTGAACGGAATTTCCAAATCCGAAAGGTATTTCCCTGGAGTCCATATCTTTCTTGTGTGAAGAAAATTGGCCCTGGATTGTCAATCTTAATCGCGATCGCTATTGGGACAAACACAATAGCTAGAATTAACAGCCCCACCAAGCTTCCTACGATGTCCAAAGTACGTTTGAATTTAGACTCTACAGAGGAGTGGGGAGTAAATTCCAACTCCCAAGCTTTATAAGTACCTTGCAAAACGCTTCTTATGGGTGTATGGTACATTTTCTAGCCGAATATTAAAATAATGAAGTATAATTACTGATCATCTATCTGAATATAAACTTTGTTTTAGTACAATCAATCCCTGTTTCCGTTATGTTTACTGGATCTTCATCAAAACCTAGTTAATATGAGGTTTTATAAAGATAAGATAAATGTAGCTAATATAGCTTAGAGGAAATGGGTAATCAAAAGCAATATGTCTTAAAGATTGCACACATAATTGGGATGTCAAGGGGCAAGAATGAATCAGCAAATTCCCCAAAATAAAAAGCATTGACTAAAAATGCCTCTATCCTTTGATGGAAGCATGAAACAACAAAATCGTCAATATTATAAGAGCTATATTTATTCAAATATTCCAGGATGATCAGCGACCCTATATTCAAGGATGGTAAATAAATGATTTCATCTGGTGTCCAGGTTAAAATGAGTCGAGTGGAATCCATTCTTGAACAAATTGGGGAAGCTGTCCTCTCAACGACTGAGACAATTGAACAGCTCGCTGAAGGATTAGAAAATCTCAGTGTGCAAGTTGAAGCACAGGGAAAGCAGGTGGAGCAACAAGGATACCAAATTTTTGCATTATGTGATGCTGTCCAGAGCCTGGCTGAATCTCAGGAAGATTCACGGCAACAAATCACCCAACTCACCCAAACTTTAAATAGGCTGACGTTATTAATTCAAGGATCACAAAGCACAGTGTAAAGCCAGCACCTGCAATTACGAACTAAACCTTTAACTGAGTTACGGCGATATTACCGGAAAAACAGACATCAACATCACTGCCAGGAGTGCGATAGCGTTTGCCATATTCCCCCACATAATAAAAATCGTCGCCGTCAATGCGATAGTTAATCGGTAAAGGTTTAGTACAGGGTTGGCAAAACACGATCTGAGGATCGGCATCCCCTGGTTGCAGATGTGGCAAATTCACATTCCAGAAGCTTCCAGGTTCTAAGAAACGCGGGAATAAGTCAGCTAAAACTTCAGCAGTCAACTTAGCAGCTAGATCCCAATCCAGAGTTTGCTTACCTTTGCGATATTGAGAAATCGCAATTCCGGGAATATTTTGTGTCGCAGCTTCGCGCACAGCCGCCACAGTACCGGAAATATACGCATCTACTCCCAAGTTTCCCCCAGCATTAATCCCTGAAAGCACAAATTTAATATCTGGGCAAATTTGGGTGGTGGCGATTCTCACACAATCGGCGGGAGTCCCGGCAATCGCATACTCACTTTCAGAACGCCGTTGGAGATTAATCGCACGAGTTGTAGTGACTTGATGCCCACATCCAGATTGATGGTCTTTAGGGGCGGCAATAATTGTTTTTTTACCATTTATAGCCTGAAACAGGGCTTGAATACCGGGAGCGTCAATCCCGTCATCATTGGTCAACATTATGGTCATATATAGCCCATTTACATAAAAAACATCAATACAATTGTGCTGTGTGCTTGAGAACTTTAGCAAAAGTGAATTTAAACCACAGATAGACACAAATAGAGGATATTTCATCTAATTTCGGGACAAAAGGGCAGGATGCTCACCCCACAAGATTTATAGTATGAAGATGTGTACTTGATTTCTCTGATCTGTGTTTATCTGTGGTTAATTGTTCTGGGATTGCAGTTAGCTACTCAACGCTTTGAAAAAACGTTGCAAACTCTTGAAAACACTGGGCTTTTTCCCTGGTGTAGCATCTTTACCTGTTTGTGGTTGTCCTTGCATGACAATCAGATCCAACTCATCACCTGTTGGCCTTGTCGGTAATTCGGTAACTTTTTCATACTTGCCGTTTGTTTCTACCCATACTTCCCATAATCCGGGATAGCAGCGAAATACAGCCGTTGTATCATCTACAGGACGCAGGTAGTAACAAGATTCCAGAGTACTAATGAAACGCTGGCGGGTTTGTCTGGCTGTATAGCCAATACCCACAACCCCAGAATCTTCCAGGCGGGGATTTAACATCACAAAAGGGCGATCGCCTATATTTTCACATAGCTTTTCCACTTGGGGAACTTCTATAGAAGTTGGGGCAATAAATAAGAAAATTTCGTCCTCTGGCTGAATTTTCGACTGTAGGGAAGCCGCCCTCCCTGTGCCGATATCCAAAATTTTAAATGGTGTACCTGCCCAATCACGGATAGCTAGGGCTGCACCACCAGCGTCAGGAAAGAAAATTTTCAGGCGGGAATCATATTCGGCAAACAGGGGCAAAAATTGTTCTGCTACCGGCATCAGTTTCAGTTCTGGGAACAGGAAATCAACTTGTAAGCGAGTGTAACCATCTGCAAGGGCTGCTTGGGTAGCTATGCGAGATTGGGCGATCGCTTGTTCTAGACTATTGGGAAGTTCAGGCATAGTTTATATTTGAATCGGGCTTATACTTCCATTGTTTCAGTCTTTTTGGCAACAGCAACACACAGACGAAAGCCAAATCTAAAATTCGACGTTCGATTACTCCCTAACGCTGCTCTACGATACGCTACGCAAACGCTATCCAGCCCTAGATTTATCTCTGGGGTCGAACCCAAATCTCAAATTGTTTGACTCCGCCTAAATGCCATTCGCTCAAGACCCTTGCGGTAGATGGGTATATAATCCTTGACCTTGGGTATCGTAAATAAATACTGGCAGATTCACATGATTACCAATTACGCCTAAAGTCTCTTGTAAAATTTGCCAATAATTTGGAGTCTGAAGGTCGGCTTCAGATAATGTTGTCTGTAGCATTTGTTCATACTCAGGAGTGAGCGAGACAGCAATTCCGGTGTTATTGATCGTAAAAGTGCAAATCCGAATTTCTCTAGAACAAGTTTGCTCTAGGTCATTACGAACTTGTTGCAAATTAATATTGACTTGAAGCTTTGCTTGTGCTTGTTTGAGGGCGGTGGAGTAAGGTTCAATCAGACTCTGAGATTGATTGTAGTAAACACTATCTTGAGAAGTTTGTTGAGCATTCTGTAAAGCCTGACTCCAGTATGTCACTGCTACGTGCCACTGGTTTTTTTGCTCATATGTTTGGGCTTGATTGGCTGTGCTGATGGCTTGTTGATAACTTCTAGCTGCTAATTGTTCTGTGGTGGCGCGATCGCGTGTCCTTGCTAGTCGAGGTTTATACTCTAATAACAGTTTTTGTGCTTCTGGGTAGGCTGGGCTAGTAGGGGGAATAATATTCAAAGCATTAATTACTACTTGCCACGTAGTCTGTGACTTTTGCCAGTCATTTAAGGATTTAGCATTGGCTTCACGCTCTTGGGCGACAATGACTACAGCCTTGGCATCATTGAGTTTTTTTAGCCATTGTTCTTGGGCAAGTAACTGCTGATTTACAGCTTGTAAACTCACACGATATTTTGATAATCTCGGTTGTACTAGCTCATAGAGTTCACTACTAGAGGATACAGCCTCCAAAGGTGCGATCGCCCCTCGCCATGAATATTGTATATCTTGTAATTCTTCAAGACTATTTGCCGTTCTTTGAGTTTTTGTCTCTGCCATGTCACCCGCCTGTAAAGCCATTACCACCTGGTTAATTTCGTCTGACTGCATAGACAAACGAGCTTTTAACTCCTGGGCTTGTTGGTAGCGCGGTGACCAATGGGGAATAATTGACAGGTCGGTACTGGCTGTTATTAGTTGCTGTTGTGCAGCAATTAATTGATTTGCGGAATTAGCATCACGCATCCGTTGTCTAAATTCCCCGTTCAATTGTTGAGCAGTTTGGAGTTCTTTGCACTCAGACATCACACAAGGACGAGTTACCAAATAAACGCCACTACCAAACACACAAATTCCCACCAAAGTTATCCCTATCAGTAGAGATTTCACGGGGCGGTGTGACTGGGTAGTCAACAAATCTGGTGTATCTATGAAAGGATCAAAAGCTGCTTCTGGTTCATTCTCGATGATAGATGGAGTATAGGTTAGAGAAGATGAAAGAGGTATTGCTCGCCTCATTTCCTTCTTTTGCTTGATCATCAAAGAACGTCTAGCATAAGGAAGTTCTTCCCCAAATATTCTGATAAAGCACTGTACGCGCTGTTCCCGGTCGGTTGGTGAGGAGTGGAGTGCTTCTGACAGCACGAAGAAAAGATATTCAGTGTCAACAGTCACACCAACTGGATGTTGAGTTAAAACCATTAACTCTTTGTTTTTGACAGCACACTTAATTTGGAAGACTTCACCAGAGGGGACTTCTGCAAGAAGTTTTTCCTGCAACGTTCTAGTTAAAACTTGTAAGTCTTCCGGCTGAACTGCTACTTTCATAGAGAGTTACTGCTGATTTTCTATATTGTTGTGTTGATCTGGGAAAGCTGAAAATCAAGGATTTACGTTGATGAAATGTAGATGCACAGTTTCATTAACTACAATCAGAAAATCAAATAGACCAACTTTTTAGCACAAATTATGATTTTTTAGCAAATTGTTACATTTTGATAATTATTCACATGGTGAATACGGGTTAAAAAAGACGAAAGGGGCAGGGGTGCAGGGAGCAGGGAGCAGGGGGGAAAAATTGTGACTTCCCAATGTGACTAATGACCAATTACGACCCTAGCCAGTTAACTTTATTTACGCCGACCTACTTATCCGTTTAGGTCTTAACCTCCTTGGCGGTTGCTATAAGTGCAATTATGTTTCAAACTCCCCCTTGCACCCTGCACCCCGCTCCCCTGCTTCTTCCCCCATTCCCCACTCCCTCTTCGGTAAAGCCCAAACTGAAGCCAGTTCAAGTGCTAGCTGCAAGCTGCGGCCACAAAAGCGTCTCCAGCACGTCTGAGGTGAGAAAAAAGAATGTATCAATTTTTTTTGACATGAATGCTGGTTTTGTTATATGCTGGCAAACTTACGGATGATATTAATAAGTTTTAGTAATTATAGTAGTCGTTTTTTCATCCGCGAAACTAATTTGCATCCTTTACCGAATTCGATAGAATTAATACATAAAAAATAAATTATTTATTATAGACGCAGAAAACTCAATTGTGTAATCATCGTGCTAAAAAAAGTTAAAAACAGCACCAGAGAAATCCTTTTGGAAGTGTAAATACAAGGTGCAAGTAAATGGATTTATTAGAGTATCAAGTTAAAGAATGGTTTGGGAAAATAGGCATTCCCGTCTTGCCTTCCCAACGAATTGACCATCCTACAGATTTGAAACGGTTAAAAATTCGCTATCCGATTGTACTCAAGTCGCAGGTCTATGCAGGCGAAAGAGCCAAAGCAGGCGGAGTTAGGTTTGTCGAAACCACCATTGATGCGATCGCAGCGGCACAAAATATCTTTAATTTGCCGATTTGGGGCGAGTTACCGGAAGTTTTACTGGCAGAATCTAAGTATGTCGGTCAAAAAGAATTTTATCTAGCAGTAGTTTTAGATACAGCTGTCTGCCGACCAGTGCTTCTAGGCTGCACAGAACCCGATATTGATTGGGAATCCGCAGGAGAGAAAATGCATCACGTTGTTGTTGAACAAGAATTTTCTCCTTTCTATGCCCGGCGACTGGCGTTAAAAATGGGTTTGCAAGGTACATTAATGCAGTCTGTTAGCTCGGTTGTCGAGAAGATGTATCAGTTGTTTGTGCAGAAAGATTTAGACTTGGTGGAAATTAATCCCTTGGCCGTGAGTGCGTCAGGTCAAGTTATGGCTCTCAATGGTAAAGTCAGTATCAACGAACGCGCCATTGGCCGCCATCCAGACTTAGCAGAGATCGCCGTAAAAATAGCTAACCGTCATAGCAGAAGTTCAATCAACGGTCATTTAGGCGATTGGGATGGTTTAGAATTACACGGTAAAATTGGCATCTTGGGTAATGGTACTGGTTCCATGATGGCTACCTTAGATTTAGTCACCAGTGCAGGTGGTAAACCAGGTAGTTGTCTGAATTTGCGCCATGCTTTCCTCACAGATGTGTCGCCGACGACTTTTTGCGATCGCCTCGCCAAAGGTTTGAACATTTTAGCCGCTGACAAAAGCATTCAAGTCATACTGCTTAACCTTCTTGGTAGTGTCCCTCAGACTGAGGAAGTGTCGGACATCATTAGCAATTTTGTCCAGCAAGACCACCACGAAATCAAATCTCAGACTATAAGAGTTAGCAGCAGAACTCGCCGAGAGTCTCATTTTCCGCGATTGGTTGTCCGGATTGCTGGTTCTGAGTTCAATGTTGCTCAGAATGTTTTAGCTACCTTAAACACTCAAACTGATGCTTTGATAGTAGTAGAAAATTTAGATGAAGCGGTCGCAGAAGCTGTTCGTCTGGCCAAGCCAACTGCTTACAAAAAAGTTTGAGCCAATTTTTCAAATTTTCCCAACAAAGTAGTTGTTCATGAAAACATTAGCAGCATTTTACTGACCATACCCTCCGAAAGTTGGACAGGATCAGCAAGAATTTTGGCACCATTGCTTCCCATGACTCCTGGTGCTGAATTACTGCGTCAAGGTTTGAATTTAACCAAGTTATTAATCGCTTTCATCAATGGCGCAGTATATTTTGCCGTAGGATTATAGATATTTCGTCAAGCTGAAGGCAAAGCCAAGCAACAAGGAATATTAAGAGGATACTAATCCTCATACGTAATAATAAACTTATTCCGTAATTTGCTCCATCTACCAAAACGTTTTATGAACCTAACACCAGACAGCAAAGTATTAATCCAGGGCTTTTCTGAATTTATCACAGCAACTCATATTGCTCAAATGAAAGCTTATGGTACAAATTTGGTTGCTGGTGTCAATCCCGGATGTGGTGGACAGCAACGCTACAATCTGCCAGTATTCGACTTGGTGGAAGAGGTAGTGGCGAAATTTGGCGTAATTGACACAGCGATTATCTGCGTACACCCATACCAAGTTTTAGATGCAGCATTAGAAGCGATCGCCTGCAATATCAGCCAGATTATCATCATTACTGGTGGTGTACCACCGTTGGATATGGTGAAATTACTTCGCAAAGCCGAAGCCGGTGAAACTTTGATAGTAGGGCCGAACAGTCCCGGAATTATTGTACCGGGAAAAATCCTCTTGGGGACTCAACCGAGCGAATTGTATACACCTGGCCCTGTGGGGATTGTGAGCCGTAGTAGTACCCTGACTTATGAAGTGGCGTGGGAATTAACCAAAGCTGGTTTAGGGCAATCAATTAGTGTCAGTATTGGTAGTGATGCGATCGTTGGTTCATCATTTCTGCAATGGCTGCAAATTCTCGATGAAGATGAAACCACAGAAGCGATCGTTTTAGTCGGTCAACCAGGCGGTGATAGTGAAGAAGCCGCAGCGCGGTACATTACTGAAGCCATTGATAAACCAGTAATTGCCTATATTGCCGGTAGACACGCACCAGCCGCCAAAAATTGGCGACAAAGCGGGACTTTAGCCACAGTTATCGGACGTGACCCTAATTTTGGCACAGCACAAAGTAAATTAGCTGCTTTTAAAGAAGCAAAAATTCCAGTCGCGGAACGTCCTTCTCTAATTCCAGAACTGGTAAAAAAGGGAATTAAATTAGTTAAAAGTTCGTAGTTAATCAGCAGGTATTAATGCGACTATCTTTGAGGTTATTGACATGATGCCTTGAACCAGGCTAAACCCCTACATAAATCATGGATAGGGGTTTCGTCCTCAAACAATATCCATCGAACTCACGTAAACAAGAAATTAGCACCAAACAAGTTAACATTCACATCAGCACCAATAAAGCCAGTTGTCGCGGATAATGTCACTAATAACTGACCACTTCCAAAACCACTATTACCAGCAATACCATCACCCAAACGCAGTAAAGTATTACTAAATGATCTCACCACATCAATATTCGGAATGCCTGTAAATTGGATTTGATCACCACCGGCACCACGCACAAACTGATAAACCGTATCTGCACCATCATTCAAAGCATAATTGACAATATCTACCGCACCATCATTCAAACCCAAATAGAGTTTATCATTACCAGTTCCACCAATGAGAGTATCTGCACCTGCATTACCAATGAGTGTATCTGCACCTGCATCACCTGTTAGAGTGTTAGCTGCGGCGTTACCTGTGAGGATATTAATCAGGTCATTACCAGTACCATTGATAGCAGATGTGCCTTCTAAAGTCAGGTTTTCTAGGTTATTTTCCAATGTGTAACTAATAGTGCTGAAAACATTATCAGTTCCCTGACCAGCCAATTCTATGATGGTATCTCCGACATAATCAACATAGTAGGAATCATTACCAGCACCACCAATCATGGTATCTGCACCTGCTTGACCATTGAGGACATTATTACGACTGTTACCTGTGAGGATATTATTGAGGTCATTACCAGTACCATTGATAGCAGATGTGCCTTCTAAAGTTAGGTTTTCTACGTGATTTTCTAATGTGTAACTAATAGTGCTGAAAACAGTATCAGTTCCCTGATCAGCAATTTCTGTGATCGTATCTCCTGCATTATTAACATAGTAGGAATCATTACCCTCACCCCCAATCATGGTATCTGCACCTGCTTGACCATTGAGGACATTATTCCCACTGTTACCTATGAGAATATTATTTAAACTATTACCAGTACCATTGATAGCAGATGTGCCTTCTAAAGTCAGGTTTTCTAAGTTATTTCCTAATGTGTAACTAATAGTGCTGAAAGCAGTATCAGTTCCCTGACCAAAATTTTCTGTGATTTTATCTCCCACATTATCAACATAGTAGAAATCATTACCAGCACCACCAATCATGGTATCTGCACCTGTTCCGCCGTTCAGGTAATCATTACCATTACCACCGGTTAAATTATCGTTTCCTGCACCTGCTTGAATCCAATCATCACCGCTATTACCTACAAAACTGATTTTACCAGTAAATCCACTTAAATCAAAGCGTTCAAATCCGATGATGGTTGTACCAGGAATATTAAATTGATTAGCATTATTGCTATTAATAGTAATGGCATTGGCACTAGTTCCTCCGGTAATAATCAGAGTATCAATTTCTGTACCACCGTTCAAAGTATCGTTTTGTTGTAAATTATCAAAGGTGCTAGTGATGGTGTCATTTCCACCTTGAGCGTTTATGATATCTTTTTGGGCTGTGGTGGTGAAGTTTTCGTTATTTGCTGTTCCTGTGACGACGTTATCTTGGTTGTTGGGATTGATATTAATCGTGAACTGTCGATCATAGGATAAGCCACCTTGGTCAGTGGTGCGAACTAGAACGCTGTAGATATTTTTGGTTGCATAGTTGAAAATGGCGTTTGTTTGCAGTTGATTGCCACTGATAGTAAAAGATGCGTTATCAGTTGCACCTGTACCTGTCACTAGACTATAGGTAAAGGAGTCACCAATATCGGGATCTGTGGTGCTGAGATTACCAATTATTGTACCAACAGCTTGATTGTCCGCAACGGCGTTATTACTCAGATTGAGATTTGTGGGAGCATCGTTAACCGCAGTCACGTTGATATTACGGTTAACAGTGGTACTGTTTAAACCACCATCATTAACTTGAAAACTGATAGTGCGAGGTGTAGTATTTGGGCTATCGCTGCTGTTGGTATAGGTAATGGAACGTAAAGCGGTTTGGTAATTAGCAACTGTAGCCGCACCAGTTAAGGTTAAAACCCCTATACTGTTGTTGTAATTGCCTGTAATTCCGTTTTGATTCGTAAAACTGAGGATATCTTGACTAGAAACGAAGCCAGAAGTAATCCTGACGGTAGCGCTAGCTAGGTTAGGTGAATCGACATCACTGACGGTGATAGCTGGGTCAATAATTGTAGTCGCATTCTCAATGTAGGATAAAGCGGTGCTGGTAGGGGTGACTACAGGGGGTTCAGTAATACTAGCGGCAATATTACCACTGATAAAATATTGACCTAAACTGCCATAATCTGTGTAGCCAGTACCAAGAGGATTTCCTTTACCTACACCATCAATTTTGAGGTAATACGTTCCAGCATCCACACTTGTGTCGATAATTGCAAATAGGGACTCTGTTGGATTGGAGGATACAAGTAATGTACCAACAGAATTGTATAGCTCTGCTAAAATATCTAGGTTTGGTCCGCGAGTAAAGGGATTCACGGTTAAGCTAATTGCACCAGCACCAGTATAAAAACTATAGAAATCAATATCTGTATTACGTTCGATGATGCCACTACCACTGAAAGTTGTACCAGAAACGGTTAATGCCTTTGCTGTAGCAATTGTATTCCCAGTATCATCTGTTCGGTAGCCAAAACCATTTTGGGTCGTAATAATTTGCAAATCATCTTCAGTATTCTTAGCGGAAGCATACTGGCCTTTGCTCCACTGGGTTACGTTCTGGAAGTCGGAGAATCCCATAATTGGTGCCCAGCCTGTGTCACCGCTACCATGTCCATAGTAGTATTCCTCAGATGGGCTAATACGTCCATCATGGCTAAGTCCTAGAGTATGACCTACTTCATGGGAGATAGTCTCAGCCGTAGGTTTCTCCTGTTCGGACATATCCTCACTAAACATAAAAGTGGGAGTATCAGTATTCCAATTGAAAGAACCAAAGTAGGCGATTCCTGATAATCTCTGACCAATCCAGTCCAAGCCGCTACCACCAATAACAGCACGCACACCCCAACGAGTATCGTTAGCACCACTCTTAATCAGATCGTTAATATCTGTTGGTGCTTGGGTTGTGACATTAACATTAAAGGGGATAAAATCTTCAGCGACACGCTGCCAAATATACTGAATTCTTTCCAGTTCAGTCGAGCTAAAGGAGGCTGGATTGCCATCTAAGTCAAAGGCAGGGGTAACAATATTAGCCCCATTTGTAAAGTTTTGATTCCATGCAGTACCAGAGGTGGTATGCCCATTGAAATCTAAATAAATTGTCTGGTTGGCTCCTGCTAGGCTGTTTAGGAAGAAAGTTTGGGATAAATCTAAAGCTGCTGATACAGGTGCTGTTAACTGTTGGGGTTCATTATTGATGCGATTTAGATCCACTAAAGGACGCGCACAAGATGAGCAGCTACACCCTAAAATGCGTGGATGTGTTGTAGGGATAACAGGGTCTACAGCTTGGTTGATATTCGGCTGCACAGATGTGATTTCTCGTTCAGTTACGTTATTCGCTAGTGAAAATCTAGCAAAAATCGCCTTTTCATCTCTACGTATATCTGTCTGATTGATTTCTGGCAGAACAGCACTTCCCGCTTCTGGTGTGGAAGTTGTAATTAAAGTATCTGATAGATTAATTTTATTGGTGCTGGTGGGTTTGCCGATTAGCCCTACATAAGCTATGCGATCGCCTGTGCTATATCTAGTATTGATACTGCTGTTGCTGTTATGAAGCAGAATCGACTCAACATTCCAAGTTGTAGTTAGTGATTGATAATTCTGTAAATTATCCAAACTCAGTTGCGTATTACCTAAATACAAAGATTTTGGAGAACCGTGAGAAATGATATGTAAGGTGGTAATTTGGGAATTTTGTTGTAAGAGTTCTGTAATTTCTGCAATCCCGTCTCTTTCTCGTGAAAGAATAAATGTTTTCGCTCCCTCAAGAATTCCGTTCTGTAGGGTTTTGTAGTCGGGAACAGAGGAATCAATAAAGACAACTGTATTTGTTTGCGAGAACAAAGATTTATTTAACATTTTGATAATTTTTTCACCTGATAAAATAATGTAATTTCCTATTGCATTGAAACTAATTTTTACTAGCGCTTTTCTATTAATCTCTTTAAATAAAAATTAGAAACCTGTATATTTCTAGGCTTTTATAAATTTAGGAGTAGGTTGAGTTGTTCGCGTCAGGGTTGCGGAGCAATGGTACGTTCACATAGTGTGCAGAGGGCATAAAATAACACCGAAAACCTTGGTTTTGTGAGGTTTCAGTTTGTACCCCTACAGGGAAGTAAGCTACAACCCAACTGACATTTTCTTCTTCATCAGAGTCATGAAATAGCGCTAGTCGTTATACAAACAAGTTGAAGTATAAATAAGATAGTAATATATTTGACTAAGATAGAAAACCGTAATTTCGCTGAGACAAAACCCATTGTTGCTGGGTCATATTAAAGGTTGCTTCCCCAAAGATTTGGAACGTATCCCTGACGAGAGCAGTACGTAGGTATTACTCAACAAAACTTGGCAAATGTTGTTGGGTTTCCTGATGTCAAACCAACCTTGTATTTTAAAAGAAGTGGTAAAAGATAAGTAGGTAGGCACGAAAAAACTAAACTATCTCAAGATCAGGAAATACTGAGAACAATTAGTCCGTAACCCACCAGAAACTTAAGGATAATGGTGGGTTACGCTGCGCTAACCCACCCTACTAGCGTGGCAAGGCTAAAATGTTGCAATATATTTTTGAGAAAATTGAGATGAATCGATGTTTTCAGCTTTTTCTCTAATGCACTATTTTAAGCTTGCCACGCCACTACATTGGGTAATTTATTTTTTGGTGTTCCCTAAATTAGACTTTTCAAACATCCTCTGAGGCGATTTAAGACAGGCTATACCTACAATTAAGTAGGTGAGTATGGAAAAACCAAACTATATTACGACTCGTAAACACCCATGAAACCCTTACCAATGACCAATGACAAAGGACAAATGACGACCCCCGCCAGTTAACTTTATTTACGCCCACCTATTTACTGTTTGACCCCAGAATCACCCGAATCGAATTCTGGAGAGTATGTCAAATACTTTCTTTGTAAATTTCCAATAATTTGGGAATGTAATCATATCCATCTACACCAATAATCGCAATCATTTTCGGGCGATGTTGCTGTAATAAACTTTGGAAAGCTTCGGCTCCCATTTGTCCTTGTAAAATTGTCAGTAAACCTGCTGATTGTCGCCATTCATTAGAAGCAATTTGCTCTAACAGATACATTCCTAAGCCACCAGTATAAATAGCTTTTTCTGAGTTTTGTAAGTTATAATAAGCTTCTGATAAATAAGCTAAATTTCGCCCTTGAAGATATAAGTCTCCGGATACTTGGGCTGTTTTAAAACCATTTTCTAAATAGGGAATTGCTGCTTGTGATTGACCTATAACTAGATAGGCAATTCCTAAACTATTAAAACATAAAGCTTGGCTTTGAATATCTCCTAATTGTTCTGATAACTTTAGCCCTTGTTTTAAATAGTTAATAGCTGTTTCATAGACTTCTGTTTCTACTTGTTCCAGCTTTTGCGCCTGCATGACTTCGCTGTAACCTAAGTTTACGAGGGCATTGGCTTCTGCTGTGCGTTCTCCTGTTTGCCGACTCAGCATTAAGGCGCGTTGACTATTATTAATCGCTTCAGTATAATTTTTTTCTTGTACATAGGTACGGCTGAGGTGGTTGAGATTGGCAATTTCACAGGGGCGATCGCCTGCGTTTCTCGCTATCTCCAAAGCTTGCTGATGAAAGTTGATAGAACGCTGATACTGCCCTAATGCACGCTGTGAATAGCCTAACAGTGTAAGGATTCTGGCTTTTTCTTGGGTTCCCTCTACTCGTCGCAATGGCTCATCGAGATAATCTAGGGCATCCCGTAGAGAATTTCCGGCAAAAGAGGCGAAAATACCGCCATAAAGCGGAAAATATGGACGTTGAGCAAAGGTGCGTAAAATCTGGAGCATAATTTGAGAACAGCCATTACTGTATGCGGCTCTACTCTGGAAACCACTGGCTAACTGACTCCAAATCACTGCAAAGGTCAAGAATGTGGAAATTGACATTTTTGAGCCGGCTTGGATGTTGTAGGCTTGTTGGTCGAACCAGTTGACTAAACCTCGTTGCAGGTATTGTAAAATTAATGCTATTTCTACCCAGTCACTCAGGGTAATATTGCTTTGTTTTTCGGCAAATTCAATGGCAGATTCTCCCATTGCTAAGGCGCGAAACAGGGATTGGGGGACATTACTATTAATCTGCTTTGCCCAAGTTGCCCAAGGGCCACTTTCTCCGGGAACGCCACCAAAACCCAATTGCTGATTTTTTTCATACATCCAGCTGACCAAGTGTTCTTGTAGTCTTTGCCAAGTGGCTAAACCACGGGTAATTCCTTGGGATATTTCTGGTAAATCTGGATCTACCTGAGCAAATTGTTGTAAAGCTTTGGCTAACTGTTGTAGTTGTTGAACATTCGGCGGGTGCTTCTGATTGGGGTCGATCACACGTAAAAATATAGTCAGACGTTCATCTGTAGAAGCTGTAGTAATTTCTCTAACGGCTGAGGCGATCGCTTCTGTAGCTTGATTTTGCTGAGAATATCTTTGCCATTGGCTTTGAATGGTTTTAATCGCTCTCAATTTCCGGTTGGCTTTGGCTTGCTTGAGTTCGTCGGTTTCACCATCCACTTGGCTTTGAATGCTACTGAGGCGATCGCTCAAAACTAATTCAAAGACTTCCCCAGTCCCGGAAATTAGATTTTTTTGCAGCATTTGGTACACCATCTCTACAGAGCTAATTTTGCCCTTGAGGGTGGATTCAATAATTTCATCGATGAAAGCAAGATAGCGATCGCGGATTGGCAAAGATTCAGACACAGTAGCGGCTAGGGAACGTCAATTTCCATTTTAGGGCATTAGTCATTGGTCATTAGTCATTGGTCATTCATAATCTTTCCCCCCTGCTCCCTGCACCCTGCCCC